>VBKX01000553.1 GCA_005879435.1 Deltaproteobacteria bacterium | reverse complement strand
GACCGCGGTTGCCGATGTTGAGTGCACCGTTCAACTCCAGCACCCGAGGGTCGCCTTCGGAATAAAGATCCAGTTTAGATATGTCTTCGCTGCCGATCAGCACCGAAGTGTCCTGGTTGTTCGGGTCGACGGGCGGCACGACGCCGATGCCGACTCGCGACCGTTTGGAAAATTCGGCCGTGCAGACCGGAAACTCCTCGTATTTGCCGCCATACTCGTGAACGAGTTTGTAACGGCAGACCGGACAAAGGTCGCCCTCGACATGGACGCCGAGCATTTTTTCAAATTCCTTGCGCAGGTGGCGCGGAATCAAATGCAAGGGCTCTTCGAACATCGGACACCCTTCGATGGCATAGAACGGCTCGCTTTCCTCGAGACCGCGATGAAGCTTCTCCACCAGCGAGCTCTTGCCCGAGCCAACCGGGCCCATCAAATAAAGCACCTGGCGGCTCTCTTCTCCCTTGAGCGACGCGGCATGAAAGTAGCGGACGATTTGCGAAAGCGTTTTTTCGATCCCGAAAAATTCATCGTTGAAAAAATCGAAGAGCTTGATGGACTCGTCTTTGTACAGCCTTTTAACATGGGGATCGCTGTTTTCATGAATGTCACGAACGCCGGATTTCATGATTGTGTCATACGTCCGGGCATGGGCGAGCTTGGCGATCGTCGGGTCGGCCTTGACCTTTTCAAGATAGCCGAGCAGATTTCCGCGCCAGGAACGGGACTGGTGTAGGTCGCGATCTTTTTTGATAAGCGCTTCGAATTCCTTATTGTGATCCATTCCAGCAGCCTCCCTTTTCCGTATTGCTATGGGCCGTTATGGGTGCGAACGTGCTCCCGTCGGGGAGCGCTAAGGACGATGGAAATCGCAGTGAGGAGTGGATGCGTTCTATGAGATGCGATACGGGCGCGGGCGATATTTTGATCTCGTGCATCACCTTGCGCAAGAAAGTTGACAGTCGATAGACGCGGAAGCAGGGATAAACGGGGTCGGAAACCGGTTGTATTCTAAGGCTTGCATGCGACCTCCTTTTAAGCTTGTCTGATCGGGGAGCTACGCGCCTCGTCGATCATTAATCATAAACCACGGAACTCTTCATCAATGCACCGCACTACGTCTCTATTGCACCCCAAATTCCCGCTGAAGTCAAGAAAATTCGTCGCTCACTTAAGAGCGCTGTTCCGGGCGAAACACGACGTGATTTTCATCAGCACGTTTGTCTGATAAACTATTGGGCTACTTGTTTGAATCAACACTGAAGTCACAGCAATATTTCCGATGCGACAAGAATCTTTGCAGATCGAGCCCGGGTTAAAATGGTATGCAATCCGAACCAAGGTGAACCGGGAAAAGGATGTGGAGAAGCGGCTCACCGATTTTCATCTGGAAGTGTTTTTGCCGTGGATGCGCACACGGCGGCGGATCGGCAGCCGGTTTCACTGGGTGCTGGCGCCGCTGTTTCCAGGTTACGTGTTTTGCCGACTCGATATGGTCCTCTCGGGTAAGGCGGCGCGTTACTCTCCCGGCGTGAAGGATTTTCTAACCTTCGGCAGCCGTGTCGCGGAAGTGGATGAAAATATCATCGACGTTTTGCGCCAACGATGTCCGGGAGGCGTCGCGCAGTTCGATCCGGTAAATGTCAAGCCTGGCGATACCGTGCGCATCAACGAGGGACCGTTTATGGGGCTTGAGGCGATCTTCGAACAAAAGCTCAAAGGCAGCGAACGGGTCGCCGTGTTGCTGGAAATTCTCGGTCGCCAGACTCGTATCGTTTTGCCCAGCGAGACCATTGCGAAGGTCTAACTTAATCTTTCCTTAGTAACCGCGCGGGGTCAATCTTTTTCGCCCGCGCGAGAGCAGGAGCGACCTTCACTATCGCGCTTGCGACTTGAGCGCTCCCTGTTCGGGCTCCGGTGCTCGCGCCCAACCTTATCTTGACAGCGTTCGACTTCGCTTGATAAAGCCCGTGATCGTGACATCGATCTTGCGAGGAGGAGTCCCATGGGTCATCAGACCTGGCAACGATACTTGCTGCTGACGCTAACTGGGCTCTTCGGACTCCTGCTCATCGGCGAAACCTTTCTTTCGTCCAGTCGATGGATCAATCAGCCCTTTCCCGGATTCTTCATCCATGAAAATTTGACGGTTGGCCCTTACTTCGTGCCCGGCTGGACGGGTGCCACTGCCGGACTGCAATCGTTGGATCGAGTCGTAACCGCCGCGGGCCGTCCCGTGCGGAATCGGATGGAAATGTATGAGCTGGTCCGCCGCGCTTCCATCGGCACGGCCATTCAATACGAGGTGATGCGAGATTCGCAGCTGCGCGAATACGCAGTTGCGACGATGAATTTTACTTTCCGGGACTGGTTGCTCAGCTTCGGTATTTACATCGTTATCGGTCTGGCGTTTTTGGTTGTCGGCGTAGCGCCCTATTTTTACCGCGCGTCGTCGCCTGTCGCCCTGCCGTTGTGCTTCATGGTCCTGGCGGTATTTGTTTGGTTCCAGACGACTTTCGATTTCATGACCGAGGCGCTGCTGCCCAAGGAGCTGCGCATCTTCGCGCTGTCGCTCACCCCGAGCGCCGCCATCCATTTGGCATTGCTGCTGCGCGCCGGCAGCGCGCAGCCTTCGCCCCGTCCCCGCTTGATCATGCTGATTTACGGAATCGGGTTGGCGCTGGGAGCGTTGCACAGCATGACGTATTTCGGTCCGATCGAGACCTGGATCAGTAATTTTCAAGCCGGTTATATTTACATTTGCATCGGCGCCGCCAGTTTTCTGTTGATTACCGCAAACGCGCTGCGCCGCAGCGACTCCGACCTGGATCGGTCGCGACTGCGCGTGATGTTCGTCGGTGCGCTCTTGGGATTTTTGCTTCCCGCTCTCGCAACGGTGCTGACGAGCTCGTATCAAATTCAGATCCCCTACAATCTCGCTCTGATACCGACGATTTTTTTTCCTATTTCCGTGGCCTACGCCTTGCTCAAGTACAGCCTCTTCGATCTCGGCAACGCATTGCGGGTGGGTTTGAGCCGCATTGCGCTATTGGCCTTGTTGGTGGCGATCTATGCGATTATCGCGTTCTTGGTGGCGCCGTGGATCGGCGACTATGCCAAAAATCCGCTCGTGCCGATATTTTTCTCAGTGCTCGTGGTCGCCTTGTTCAATCCCTTGCTGCGCTGGCTTGAAGGAGTGGTCGATCGTTACATTTTTCGCCAGGACTATGATTCCGCTCGAGTGCAAGAGGAGATTAGTCTACATCTCCGAACCCTCGATTCGGCGGGATCGTTGGCCCACGGTTTCATCGATCGAGTCACCCAAGCGCTTGGGATCGGTAGCGGCGTCGTCATTTATCGGGCGAAAGAATCTCTCGAATATCTGGCCATTGCGACCGAGTCGATGTCGCCGAGCGTCGCCGCGATCGCCGCGGAGGCCTTTGCCATTTGCGATATCTGGTCTGCGCCGGACTACCGGGGCGTGGCCCGCGCCGAAGTGACGACCCATCCGCGCTACCGGGAGAGACGGGACTACGTGCTGGGGATTTTTGCCCGCTGCAACGCCGAGCTGCTGATGCCTCTGGTGTACGAACGGCAAGTGCGCGGCGCCGTGGCTTTCGGCGCCAAACGCTCTGGCCAGGAGTATACCGCGGAAGATTTCCGGTTGTTAGGAACCCTCACCGACCAGTTGGCTTTGTCGCTTGAAAATGGCCGGCTCTACGAAGAGTCGGTCCGTGCCTATCATCGCGTCGAAGCCAGCAATCGGAAACTGATCGAAATGAACCGCATCAAGAAAGATTTTGTCGCCAACATTTGCCACGAACTGCGCACGCCGGTCAGTACCATCATCGGCTACGGCGAAGTTTTGCGAGATCCGAATTTCACGGGCGACGCGCGCAACATGCTCAATCAGCTCGTCAACAACGGGCAAGAATTGTCGAGTCTGATGGACAACCTGATGAATTTTTCGCGCATGGAGGCTGACGGCCCGTCCGCACAATTCGAAATCGTCAAACTCAGGGAAATCTTTACCGGCCTGGAAGCGATGACCCGGCGGCTGATTCGCGAGCGCCCGATCGAGTTCGGCATTCATCTGGAGTCGGCCGTCGACACCATTGAAAGCGACGGGCAAAAGCTGCAGCAGATCTTGGTTCAGCTGGTGACGAATGCGCTTAAGTTTACCGAGAAGGGACGCATCGAACTTTCGATCCGTAAACATCAGGAGGCGGGTCAGGAACTCGTGGAAATCGCCGTCACCGATACCGGCATCGGCATCAAGCGCGAAGACCAAGAAATTATTTTCGAGGATTTTCGCCAGCTCGACGGCTCGTCGACCCGGCAATACGGCGGTACGGGGTTGGGGCTCGGACTTTGTAAGAGACTCGCAGCCGCGCTCGGTGGAAATCTTCGGGTCGCGAGCGAAATCGGCGTCGGCAGCGTGTTCAGTCTGTTCCTGCCGATCCGATTCTCCGAGGCGGCGACCGAGGCGTATCCGAGAAAGCGGGACAATCGGTTGCTCCTGTAATTC
>VBKX01000550.1 GCA_005879435.1 Deltaproteobacteria bacterium | reverse complement strand
CCAAAGATACGTTCATAACCATTGCACTGAGTTCTGGCGAGGACATCGGATGGATTGCAAATTCAGCAGGAACATCGGAACAAATGATTTTTAAGCATTACCGAAAATGGATTCCAAACTTGACTAGACGCGATGGCATGGCCATCAAGGGAATCTTAGAAAAATGGGCTACCGTAGCCCAAAACGCCGTTAGAACAAGCAAAGCGACATCATGAAAGTCATTGAATTTATTACGTTTTGCTACTGCGATTTAGACGGTTGTAGGGTTCGACTCCCTCCCTTCTCCGCCATGAAATTTGATTGAATCAGATTTGGCGATTCGAAGCTTATATTTTGTCTTGGGAATGTTTTGGAAAAGCAGATTTAGGGAAATTATGAGCGGCCCCTGTTCAATACGGACGCATTGCGCTCCTTCAGGGGTTGCCGAGCAGGGACATAAAAAAGCCCGGTCTGGAATAATTTCCAGCCGGGCTTCGATCGGCAGAAAGCAGCGTCTAGATTTATTACGTTACTGGGCTTGATCTAATTTTAGATGGTCTCTTCTTTCGCGAACAAATAGTGCGCGAATTCACTTTGAGGTTCTACGTATGTCCTGGGATAGCGTCCCCGTAAGCAGTTGCGCTTTTGCTTTTGCCCCGGGGATCGAAAGATTGGAAGGAGGAACGCTTACATTTGCTGCGTTCGAGTAACAAATAGAGCGCCGCCACTTTCGGAACTTATTCTCGTCAAAATTCCGCGCGCGCGGAGATCGCGATCAAATCCCGAACCACTATGTCAGTGAACTTTTAAGTAACAAACAGGCGGGACGGTGAAACAAGGAGGACAAAGGTGAGAGCTCTGGTAGCAGTAAAACCGATCCGTCAGGCGAATCAGCGCAATACTTGCGCGCACCTGCCGCCTAGCAGGCGATGAAAAACTTCCTGATCATCCCTCCGGGCGCTCAGCGTGAACGGAGGGAATCTAAATATTTGAGAATTGCTCGTGGCGAGCCTGGCGAAATATTCCAAACCCTGCTTCACAACCTTCTAGTAATCGATAGTGATGCGATCGCGCACGCTCTTAACGCCCGGCACGCTCATGGCCGCGCGCACCGCGGCGAGTTTCTGCCTTGGCGTCGCTACCCGGCCGTCGAGAAACACCACACCGTCGTTGATCGATAACACCTGAACCCCGGTGATCGCGCGGTCATGAATGGCCTTATAAATTTCAATTTCCATTTTTCTGACGCCTACGCCGTCTTCGCTGCGCGTTCCGACCACAGGGCGATTCTTGAAGATCGCGCGCTTGTCTTCCGTGATCTCTGTGGTCCGGTTTGAACCTGATTTTTTCTGCGGGTCAACGGGCACCGCCGATTCACCGTCCACCGAGGTTCCCGCCAGAGCGGCTGAGTCGTCCTTAAGCGGCTGTGGCTCAAGTTTCTCGACCTTCTCCGGCTGGGGCGTCGGCACTGGCAACGGCTGCGGTGCGACGTTCTCGGTTGTTTGCGGTTTGCTTTCAAGTGCTGCCGGGCTCGGCCGAGGTTGGTCATCCTCCTGGCCGAAGTTCGCTAGCCTTTCCACATACGCGCGCACGGCCGGAAGTGACACATGGTTTTGCTGCGCGCTGAACAGCAGCATCGTGCCGGCGGTCATAGACAGGATCAGCGCCAGGCCGATACCGCGAGCGTATGAGGTTTGCGGGTGGTTCCACCCTGCCGGCCGCCCCCGAATATCACTGAAGTACGGCTCGAATTCGGGTGGGCGTGTCGGTTCGCTCCATTTCGAACCGTTGGCAGCGTGAGCGCGATCCGATCGAAATTGAAAAGCCGAAGCGTCCACCGTTTTGGTGGATTCGTGCGTCGGAGCTTTGCTTGAAAATCGACTCTGCTCCGTGAGTTGGAGCTCATGCGCCGCCTCGTCGATGTCGCTCGAGGTGATGTATGCCCGGTTTTTCGTAAAAGCGATCAACAGGGCGTTATCACAGATTACGTTGATAAGCCGCGGAATTCCTTTCGAATAAAGCGCGATTCGCTCGATGGAATCGTCATCGAACAAGTCTGGCCGCATATATTGAACCGTCTTCAATCTTGAGTCCACGTACAAACCAACCTCATGCGCTTGTAGAGGCTCTAGCCGGCAGCGTAACGACACCCGTTGTTTGAGCTGCACCAGCTCGGGCCGATCGAGTTTTTCCTCGAACTCGGGCTGCCCGACGAAGACGATCTGGATAAGCTTTTCGGTGTCGGTTTCCAAATTGGAAAGAAGCCGCAGCTCTTCGAGCATCTCCATGCTCAAACTTTGCGCTTCGTCGATCATCAGGCAGACGATTTGATCGTGCTCGAGCTGTTGAACCAAATGGTCGTAAAGTTGTTCCATCATCGTCAACCGGTCGTCGCCCGAGTTAGGCAATCCCAATTCGCCCAGCGTCAACCGCAGCAACTCGATAAAACTGAGATGTGGATCGAATATGCAAGCCGCTTGGACGTTAGAATCGAGGCTGCACGTCAGCCGCTTCAGCGGCGTTGTTTTGCCGGTACCCGGTTCGCCGGTTACGATAACAAAGCCCTTGCGCGCGTCGATCCCGTAACTCAGCGTCGCGTAGGCCTCCTCGTAACACGGGTTGACGAAGAAAAAGCGCGAGTCCGGCGTAACGTTGAACGGTGATTCGGTAAAACCAAAGTGCTCGTTGTACATATATTTTTACTGATTAAAAAATGAGCAATGGTGGTGTTTCGAGACGGCTAATTGATCCCGATTAAGCCCCGGGCGACGCCGATGGAAGACCGGCATATTCATCTCATCACAATATGATAAAGCGTCGGGTTGCGAGATCAATAGCAGGCTCCTTTTTTTCAGCGCACGTGCAAAGATGCGGAGTTGCCATACCTTACCCCGTCCATCTGGCGGCGCGATCAACCTGGGGGTTCAAAAAAAGCGTCCTCTTTATGCACGTAGCCGCTGATGGACTCGGTATTCAGCGAACGGATCTGGAAATATTCTCCGCTGCGCCCGACCACCTGAATCCGCGTACCCGGACGCAAGGTCGCGATAATGTCGGCTTGCGAAGTCGGTTTGTCGCGGACGTAGGAGTTTCCCACCACTGAATAATTTGACGCAGGCGAAGACCGCTTGGGGCTTTCCACGACACCACGACGCGAAATCGTGGTGCTCCGTACGTCATCCGCCAGCGCCGGCGGCCGCGTCCGATCGGCACGCCCCGGTTGGCGATCAGGCGTCACGAATTTTCCCTCTTCATCGCGGTCCAAGGGTTTCGCCGTGAAGCGCGGGACTTCATCGCCAGACTCCGTGTCCGAATAAGGCCCGTCGTCACGAGCCAAGCCCCTAAACGGGGTTTCCCATAGTGAGCGCGCTGTCAGCACACGATAGATCCGTGCCGGGATCGGCGCTACCGCTTCCTGGATTTGTTCGATTTTCTCAGTCACCGGAGCGAAATAGTCCTGGCTCTGCGGCCGCGACACAAGCAGCGCCAAACCGCCGAGAATAACGATCAAAACCGCAAGCGCGAGTGACCCCACGACCCGTTGGTTTTGGATGAAGTCACTGGCCGACGAGGATACAACCGGGTTTTGGACAACGGGCGCGTAATTTGGCGCTGGACAATCACCCGGCGCCTTCACGTGATGGGCGATCACGACTTCACGCTCGCGGATTTCTTCTTGTGCCGCTTCGGCAACGTCGAAGCGCGGCGCCGGAACCACGACGGAATCGGGAACATCGAAGGTCGGTTCCGCAGCCGGCACAAATGTCCATCGGTTGGCGTCATGCTCACCGAGTTGTAGGTCCTCGGCGACCTCGTCGATTGTCTCCGCGCCGATCTCATCCTGGTTTGTCGCGCTTGCGATAAGGAGCGCGTTATCGCAGATCACGTTGATCAGGCGGGGAATGCCGTGGGAAAAAAACGCGATGCGATGGACCGCGGCGTTCTGAAAAATCGTTGCGCCGCTGTAGCCCGCCGCAGCGAGTCGAAAATTGATGTAAGATTGGATCTCGTCGGTGCCGAGCGGCGCCAGACGTGCCCGCAAGGCGATACGTTGCCTGAGATGATATAGCGATCGCTGATCGAGTCTCGATTCGAGCTCCGGTTGGCCGATCAGCACGAGTTGCAGTAATCTTGTACCGGCATGCTCCAAATCCGACAGCAATCTCACCTCTTCGAGCACTTGATTGTCTACATCCTGCGCCTCGTCGAGCAATAGTGCGACGATGTGGTCGTGGGTCAGCTGCTCGAGCAAATATTCTTTGAGTTGCTGAATCATCGCCAAACGGGTTGCGCCGGACGGCGACAGTTCAAATGCACTCAACGTGCAACGGAGTAATTCCAAAAAGGATAAATGAGGGTCCAGGACGCACGATAAATGCACCGTCGAACCGGCGTCTTGTAAAAACATCTTGACCAGTGTGGTCTTGCCGGTACCTGCTTGGCCCGTGAGTACGGTGATCCCTTTGCGTTGTTGGACGCCGTAACAGAGCGTCGCGAATGCTTCCCTATAATTAGAATTGATATACAGAAATCGCGGGTCCGGCGTAACGTTGAAGGGAAGCTCGCGCAATCTGAAATAACTCTCGTACATGATATCGCGTCCCAAAACCGCGGCGCAGCAGGCTAATTGTAACCGAAAACCTTAAAGACTAATGCATCACTGGCAACCGTGAGCGAACTCACGCTTACGCTCGACCGTGCCTCGGTGATAGCAGCGCCGGTTGGCCGTGGTTTGGCCTTGGCGCTTTTTCAGTAACGGCATTTTCTTTGAATAGTTTCTTATCCAGCCCATAGATGCGCATTTTACGCGAAAGTGTTCTCACACCCATCCGGCAGCTCCTCGCCGTCAGGCCGATGTTACCGTTGAGATCTTCCAGCTTCTGGGCCAAATATGATTTTTCTTTCTCTCGCAGCCATTGTCGGAGCGACGAAGAAGCAATCTGTCTCTTGTCGCGATAGGAATCAGTCGTGGCTTCCGGCAGTTTCACCTCCTCAATGATGCGCCCGGGCGCCAGCAAGATCGCGTATTCGAGCACGTTCTGCAGTTCGCGAACATTACCGGGCCACGGATACTCCATCAGTCGCCCCAAGACTTTGTCGGAAACGCCGGCGATCTTCTTGCTCTCGGCAACCGGATGCTGGCGCAGAAAATTTTGCACCACGAGCGGGATGTCGGCCGGGCGCTCGCGCAGTGGGATGAGATAAATGGGAACCGTGTTTATCCGGGAGTAGAAATCCGATTGCATCTTGCCTTCGAACACCAGCTCTTTGAGAGACATACTGCTCGCGGCGATAAGGCGCGTGTCCACATACGTGCTGTCGCAGGCGCCAAGGCGCTGAACCCGCCGATCCTCGAGCACGCAGACCAATTTTGCTTGTGTCGCCAATGACATGCTTTCGATCTGATCTAAAAATAGCGTGCCGCCGTGCGCCAGCGCGATCTTTCCGAGTTTGGCCTCGTGGGCGCCCGCAAACGCGTTCCTGCCGTAGCCGAATAGCTCGCGCTCCAGAAGGTCTTCTGGATAGCCGCCGCAATGGATCGTGACGAATGGCCCCGTATACCGCCCGCTGTGCTGATGAATGGCGTTGGCGACCAGCTCCTTGCCAGTGCCCGGTTCACCGTGAATCAGCACGGACATATCGGTCGGCGCCGCCAACTGAATCAGTTCGAAGACGCGACGCATCTGCGGCGTCTGGCTCAGCATTTCGTTGAACTGAAAATGGTCTTTGAGCCACCGCCTCAGTTGGCGGATTTCCCGATTACCTTTGGTATTCTCCAGCGCCGCACGCGTCGATCCGAGCACCGCCGCCCCGTCAAAGGGTTTCATGACAAAGTCACAGGCGCCCAGCTTGAGCACGTCCACTGCCGTTTGAATATCCGCGTGCGCTGTCATCGCGACCACCGGCAATTCGGGATATTTCCGATGGCTATGTGAGATGAACTGCACTCCGTCAATCCCCGGCAACACGATATCGGTGATTACGAAATCAATGTCTTCCTCTTCCAGGCGCCGCAAGCTCGCTTCGGCCGACGGCGATATGATAACGGAGTAACCATTGTGCGCGTAGAGATGCTCCAACTGCTCGCGGATCGCCGCATCCGCATCGACCACGAGTAAATTGGGGATCGGGAAGTCCGTCGGGCGGCTTTCTCCCCTTGTCTCCGCGAGACACTGTTCTTCGCTTTTGCGATGCCGCCAAGTCGACGGCAAATTATGAAGGGTTGGCATCGATTCTTAGATATTAGTTACGCGAATTCTTGCCGAATTGGCGGGTTTGACGGCATCTCGATTGAAATCGAAATTGCGGCGTAATTTCGATCTTCCTCGCGAAAATTGATATTGATCTTGTCAAAATGTCGGCGCAGAATCCCTTCTTTCATTGTTTCATTGCGCCGGTGGTTAATCACAGGATCCGGTTAACTTCATGAAGCACGAAATTCATAAAAAGAGCCACATTAGGATCTTTTTTCTTTGTTGCTTCGGTGTTCTATATTTTTTCTGATTAAGACTCAAACTTCATGCCACTCAAGAGTTGGTCCAAGCCATCCTGGACGTTTAGCACGCCAAAAAGGCGACTCACTGAGCCCGCCTTGAATATGCAGTTGGATGGACGGCGCATTCGCTTCAGGTTTGCAAAGCCATTGTTGAAAATGAAGAGAGGCGATCAGTTCGATACGGTAGGTGCCCTCGTTCAACAGCTTCGCCGGCAGCGCAACCCTAATTGATCGCTTACCGACGCCCATCTGGGGCCACCACTGCTCACGTTGATCGTTATGATACGACCAAAAGAGTAGCGACCCATTTTCTGCGAAGACCGCGATTCCAACACACAAACTTGAGTTAGCTTTTTTAACGACTCCATCAATTTGAACGAAGATATGGTCGACTTTACGTTGGACTGCGGCGATCGGTCGGCCGCTTGCATCACACAAATACATTCGTTCAGGAAAGAACCAAGAATTCTGAAAACTGTTATCACTATTAACCCACACTGCAGATGCTCCGTCCGTTCCAGAGCCGAATAAGTATCTCCGTACGATCTCGCCAACCCTGCGGCTCTCGCAAACGAGTTTTCCGTGTTCGAGGAGCAGCACACGTCCACAAAGCTCCTCAATCGCATTCATGTTGTGACTGACAAACACGACGGTTCGGCCACCCTCAGCGACTTCGGACATTTTACCAAGACATTTCTTCTGAAACTCCGCGTCACCCACGGCCAGCACTTCGTCCACAAGTAAGATATCCGGCTCGAGATGCGCGGCAACGGCAAATGCCAAGCGCACGTACATGCCACTTGAGTATCGCTTTACCGGCGTGTCAAGAAACTTTTCAATCTCTGCAAAGGCAACGATCTCATCGAACTTTTTCGCAATCTCAGCTCTCGTCATGCCGAGAATTGCACCGTTGACGAAAATGTTTTCGCGGCCTGTGAGCTCCAAATGAAATCCCGTGTCTACCTCCAACAAACTCGCTACGCGGCCCCGAATCCGTGCACGCCCTTCGGTCGGCTCCGTGATCCGAGTGAGAATTTTTAGTAGTGTTGATTTACCCGCGCCGTTACGGCCGATGATGCCCATCACCTCGCCCTGCTTCACTTCGAAGCTCACATTCCGCAACGCCCAGAAATCCTCCCCACCTGGGGGGGCGCCAAGGGCTGAGGACAAAGCGCTGCGCCCGGCGCCATTTTTGAATTTCGAATCGCCAAGTGCAACCGGCGATTTGGCGCTCTGCATCTTGCGCTTTGTGCTTTGCTCTACAATCCATCGAAACGACGCGGCCGCTTTCCTTGCCACTACGTCACGGAGTGCCGTGTAGTGCTCCCCTTGGTTGTGCAGAATCCTGTATTGCTTGCCGAGGTTTTCAACTTTGATGATGTAGTTATTCATGACGAAGTAAAGAGCAAGGGGTATGTGTGAAAAGCTATCACCCACGGGTTACGTAATTATTGCGAAATTACCGAGGCCCCGCGAAATCCGTCGATCACACGAACTATTGGATTGCACGCGTAGAGCAGGCGCCAATTTTCCGGAATTTTTTCGCTGCTNNNNATTTTCCGGAATTTTTTCGCTGCTGAAAGCCACTGGCGATGCGTAAAGACGGAACTGGACAATAAACGGAATCAGGTAGCGAAAATCTCGATATTTGACGTTAAGTGCCGATAGCCAAAGACCAGCACCAAAGGTAGAGGCAAAAGCCAGCACAATGAAGAACGGCAGTGTCAGCAAGCGCCAATCGGGGAGAAAACCGAACCAGATCATCATTAGCGCCATCAGTCCCAGCGTGATCAGGAAATCCACGAAGCTCGTAATCACGGAACCTGCGGGCACGATCAGCCTAGGAAAATAAACTTTTGAGATCAGTTTGGCATTGGTGTGATCACGAGTCTTCTAACAGGTTCGAACGCTGCAGTTTCTCCACCGTGGTCAGCACGTCTCTACGCGCCGTCGGGAAGTCGACTTCGAAGGCGTGGCAAATCTCAAAGGTGATTTGGTCGGGCGTGCGCCGCCCGTTGCATCGCTCCCATATGTAGCTGGCGGTCTTGTTGAACTTGTGCACAAACTCTTCCCGACGGTCGAGAACGATGGTCTCCCCCTCGACCACATGTGTGAAAATGTCCGGCCGCCGCTTGGGTCGAAATGTCTCGCCGCACGCATCCAGCCGATCCGAAATCCTGACAATTTCATGGCCTTTGAGCCTCCGCATGATCGACCTCTTTCCCCATGATCAGATCGATTGACTGACAATGTGAAAATTTCGCACAGCCTCGACGTTGGCGCGTCGGCGACGCAATTGTATTGAGGCCTCCGAGTCAACCGGTCGAAAAGTTGGCACCATGTCGTAGAGCAACTCAAGGGCCACATGCGCCTCGCCATTGAGCGCGAGTCGCTCCATCTCGTCGATCTTTTGCGTGACAAAGTCCAGGTCGGCGACCCACGCGGATTGCACGCGCATAATTTTATCGACCTCCGAGGGCACGATCATTTCGTCCATGGCGACCAATTCCTCGCGCAGCTTTTCCCCCGGCCGGAGACCGATGATTTGAATGGGAATTTCCTCCTCGGGAATGAACCCAGCGAGGCGAATCAAGTGCCGCGCCATATCGATGAGCTTGAGCTGCTCTCCCATATCGAGGACAAATATTTCTCCGCCGCGCGCCAGGGCGGTGGACTGGATAACCAATTGGACCGCCTCGGGAATCGTCATAAAATAACGTGTGATCTCGGGATGAGTTATGGTCACCGGGCCGCCTTGCTCGATTTGTTTGAGAAACAAGGGAACCACGCTGCCATTGCTGCCCAGAACGTTGCCGAAGCGCACGGCCGTAAAAACCGTTCCGTTTACCGTGCCGTTCTTAGCCAGAGCCTGCATATAAATTTCGCCGACGCGCTT
>VBKX01000551.1 GCA_005879435.1 Deltaproteobacteria bacterium | reverse complement strand
CAGAATTATACGATGATTGACAATCGGCCAGGCAAGCCCGGCGCCCAGGGACAGGAGTTGGAGACGTCTCAAAGTAAAATGATTCACATCCGGCTCTCGTCTCTTAGTTCGCGCAACCGCCACGCAATAACATCTGACGCAGTTTCACCCGGCAAGGCAGCGGGCAGACCGCCAGGATCGGCGCCAAGCTGCACGAGCTTCTCGCGCATAATGGCAAGATCTGCAAAAAGCCGCCGGTACTCAGCGATCGAAGCCGAGCATTCAATAAGTTTTTGATCGATGCCCCTGAGGCAGCCCTCGAGCGCTCGCTTCCGCTCGTCAAACACCCCATCGAGCTGCTGGCGGATCTCACAGGTTTGTTGATGCAGCGTCTCAGTGATGTGGGACAGGTTTATTCTCATCTGCAGTACAACATCCATTAGCCGATCTACGGACTGTCCGCTCATCTTGCTCACTCCTGTTGCCCTTCAAGAAAACGGCAACTTGTTGAGCCGGCCAGAAAGCACGGCTCACTCGTTGACACTCATGCCGAAAATACTAGGGAGTCATGTACCCCGCACACCTTTGCAAAGTCAAGTTTACCATTCTGGAGCAAATCGTCGACCGGCACACTAAAACGGCGAATGGTTCGACGCATCGCCGCGCCGTTGAAACGAAAGGCAAAAGAGAAACCTGCGATTCAGCGAGAACTACGGCGAGAAAGTGTATTGGACGGCTTACGCGGTCAGACGGATTTTGGGTTGCTGCTCTGGCAGTCGGTTTCGATCCTGATCAAAAGCGTCGGGAAAACGATAAATACGACCACGAACGAGCGTCGCGGAATTCTCTTTTTCCAGCGTCTGTCTGCGCCGAGAAATACCTTTGGTAGCCCTGCACGGCATCTTCCAGGATCATCACCATGAGCCGGATCTCCGGCTCCAATGACGCCGGATATGGTGAACCGCCGGAGTATTGGGTCGTGAGGTCCGCATGAAATCTCGGGAACTCCCCCGCTTGCTCCAGGTTTTGAATATTCAGCGCTTTGAACATAATCGGGTGCAATCTTTTCGCCTGTCTAGCGCTCGGGATGACGAATCACTTTGTCGAATCGGCCTGGATCAAAGCATAACGTACCGGGTATTCTTCGATCACAAATTGTATGCCGATCAACGAAGCCGAATTCACGATCAGAGGTCCTTGAAGATTCACAGTGATATCTTCGACCCGCTTGCGCACAGTGACGGCCCGTTTGCCGGACACTCCTTCTTTCGATTTGTCGATGACACCCAATCCGCCGCGTAGGCGCCCCACGGTTTGGGCAAAAATCTGGCAGATTCTCCCCTCGCTTAAGCTGAGGATTTCGGCGATCTCCCGCAGGGTCATCTCTTCGTGATAGTACAGCGTCACGACTAAGCGTTCGCGCTCGGGCAAGCCGTCGACCGCCGCCGCTAACTTCTCGATAAGCTCCTTGTTTTCGACGAAACTGAGAGGATCGAGAAACGTATTTTGCCAGAATTTTGGATTGGCGACGTCACGTTCGCCCTCCGATGCCACGGCGAGGTCGTCCAAGCTAAGCAAGGTTGCATCATTCACTTGTTGATCGAAGCGAAAATAGCGTTCGAGCGGGATTTCCAACTCTTTCGCCATTTCTTCGGCTGTGGGCTCGCGCACGAACTGGCCGGCAAGCTTTGCCCGCGCCGCTTCCATCTTGCGTCCCCAAGAACGCACCGAACGGCTCACCCAATCCAGGGACCGCAAACACTGCATGACTTCGCCCTGAATGCGGTAACGGGCGTAAACTTCGAATTCAACCCCGCGCTTGGGATCAAATCGATCCAGCGCCTCCAAGAGTCCGACAACGCCGGAGTGAATCAACGACTCCAGGTCGACGCCGGGCGGCAGCCGTCGATGAATTTTCTCGGCGACGAAGCGAACCAGCGGCAGGTATTTGGTGACCAGCTCCTCTTTCGCCGGATCGATCTTCGTGGCGCGGGTCGAACGCCCTTTTGACGCGGCTGTTTGTGGTGCTTTCATCCTTACGCTTTCCCGCCTTCAAGCATGCGGCGAAAGAAAAATTGTACGTTGCCTTTGGCTTTGATACTTTTTGCTCTACGGACGAATTGTTCGGCTACGGCAACGAAGGCTTGGGCCGATGGCGATGCGGCGGCTGCGTTCACCACCGTTTGCGCTTGCGCCACGGCGCGCAATAGTTGCGGGTCGCGCGGAATCCAGTCGAGAAAGTCGAGAGACACATTGAGGAATCTGAGCGCGGCCTCCGATAGCGTGGCGAAGAGCCGATGAGCCTCAGCAGCGCCGCTCACGGCGTTGGCGAGAATCAAGAAACGCTTCTGGTCGTAGCCCGACGCCAGGACCTTGATCAACGCGTAGGCGTCGGTGATCGAAGCCGGTTCGGGGTTCACGACCACGACAATTTCCTGGGCCGCGGTTGTGAAATAAGTCACAACATCGGAGATACCGCTTCCGGTATCTATCAAAACGATATCGAGCTCGTCCGTCATGACATCCAATTCGGTCAGCAATGCTGCCTTTTGCTCATGTCTCAACGCCGTGATTTCCTGGACGCCGCTGGCGCCGGGAAGAAGCAAGATCCCCTCCCGATTGGTGACGATGACCTTATCCAGCGACACGGCCCCGGCAAAAAAATCCGCCAGCGTAAACGTCGGCTGCACGCCGAGAAAAAGGTCGAGATTGGCGAGGCCGAGATTCGCGTCAATCGCCATCACGCGCTTTTTCATTTTCGTGATCGCCGTCGCAAGATTTGCGACGATGTTGGTTTTCCCTACGCCGCCCTTGCCGCTGGTAATGGCAAAAACCGGCGCCGGCGACAGTCGCGCCGCGCTACCCGCGCGGCCACGCCGAACGGGCGCAAGGCCAAGCCTAGACGTCGATCCAGCGGTTTTCCCGGCCATCGAAAGAGGTTCAAGCATCAAAATCATCCCCAGTGAGTAACAGACTGGAAAAAACTTCAGGTTTCGCTATCGCCAAATCGCCGGCAAAATTCTGCGCCACCGCCACCGCAGAGCACCACCCCTGCGCCGACGATGATAATGATCTTTTTCATAAAACTCTTGGCTTCGAACGTCGAGCAACCGATGTGCCAACGGAATCTTCGAGAGAAATCAATTGATTTGCCAGGTTAACATGCCGCCGACGCTAACTGACGCGTCAATTTCATCTCCGTGTGTGTCAGGATCTTGACGCTTTGCAACTCCGCCGCAACCTATTTATGGATAGCCGCACTGAGTAAATTAAGGGCCGCTGCGCTGCCGTTTGCGCCGCGAATGCCTCTGCATAAACAAGCCGATCACAAATCAAGCCATCGTCGGTTGAGGTCTCGTAGGATTTTATTGCTCTGGATTCGTCGAGCACTTTGAACAGTATGCATTTACGATGAGGCTCCCGCAAAAGACTCAACCAGCCGCGGAGCCCGTGCGGCAGCCCAACGGCAACGACGCAGCTTAAGTCATGCTTTGCGCGGGCATTCGAGTGGAACTACGTGATGTCGTGTGAAGCGCGCAACGCCCTGCAGGTCGTGCTCAGCGGCGGGGAAATATTATTTGATCAACAGTTCGGCGCGCTTACGCAACAAAGAGAAAGCCGTCATCGCGCACTACTTTCGCGAGCCGGACGTGTTCAGCGGCTTGCGCGGCGTTATTCCGCGCGGCGGCGAGGACAAGCTCGGCGCCGGAATCATCCAGGCGCCGACGATGGAGGGATTGAGGGCCGCCTTGAAGGAAAGTTGAAAGAATTGGTTGGCGTTCAGGACCGGGTGCCGATCACAATCACCGAGGATGGCGTGCTTATCGAAATTATCGATAAAGACAAGCAGGCCTTCTTCGAGCTCAGCAGCGCGACGATCAAACCGGCGATGCGCAGGGTACTGGAATTGATCGTCAGGGAAACCAAAGACGCGCCCAAAGGCTTTGTTGGCGAGCCTGCGCTTACGTTACGCATCGTTGCCACCATTGAGAATAACGGGCAGCAACACTGCGGATATTTTAGGCTCTTCATCTGCATAAATTGCACCTACGCGATCGTTGCCGCCGCCTTGTTCAGAAAGGAATTTGCCTCTAACTTGTACCATAGAAAAAGAAAGCCGACCAAGGACAACGCGAAAGCTAAGAAACTATCTTTCTTCACCTGAGCATGACACTACGGGGAGCAACTCTCACGCCATCGACACAAGGTCAAAGATTTCTATCACCTAGAAAAGCCGCGGGGACTCCACGGTGTAACGAACCATGGTGGTGTGCCAAAGTCCGTCACCGACATTAGGTATCGTCACTAGGATGGAAGGGGCGCAGAATGGCAGTGGTTCTTTTCATATGGAAATTAATACTAGGCGCCTCATCCCTGAAGACCAGAATCACGAAAGCAACCGTCACGAATATTCCACTGAAAGCGTACATGAAAAACGGCATGAGCGAGCCAGTTGTGGCTAGATAGTCTCCCCATTGCACCATGAATCCTAGATAGAATGTGAACATATATGTTATCAACAAACAAACTCGCATCCGATCGAATAACAAAAATGGCAACATTGCGGCAATGAAAAGAAATACTTGCCATACGGGAATCATTTGGCTGAAAAGCCCTAGCTGTACTAAATTGTCTACTTCGAACATATTTCCTCCATATCGCAGGTGCCAGGTCCCAGAAAATACTGCCCTTGTAAATCACCTCATCAGCTCCAGCCCAATAGCCTTCGATATGAGGCGTGCAGAATTCAAAAGTGTTATGGCAATCATACTGACATTTGGCATCGCTCTACGAATGCGCCGGATACTGAACGTGGATGGCTATGAGTAAGAAGGCGCCCTTCAACTTCCGCGACTTCGACTCCGTAACCTCGTATCTTGACTCGCCTTTGAGATCATCAACTCTCTCTTCGAGACGCCGATATTCTTCGATCAGCTCAATGCTGTTGTGATTGAACCAGCCGATGAGGCCCTTGAGAGATTCGACAGTTTGCGGCGGTCGGCTAGTGGCAGTGATCATTCTAGATCTC
>VBKX01000089.1 GCA_005879435.1 Deltaproteobacteria bacterium | reverse complement strand
TAATTTCTTAGTTCGTTAAACACACCTTCAAGTCACGGATCGTGCCGGTCCCGGCTGTACAGCCCGATCGGCGCCCGTGGCTTGGTGTCTTTTCCCACCAATTTTTTCGCCTGGGCTTGACTTCCCGCGCGCCCAAACGCTAGGACATACGAGCGACAATTTTTTGTCTAGATAGGATGATCCAATGAATGGTGCGCTCGAGGGAATCAAGGTCGTGGAAGCGGCGAGCTACGTTACCGGTCCGTTCGCCGCGCAGCTGTTGGCGGATATGGGAGCCGAGGTCGTTAAAATCGAGGAACCCAAACGTGGCGATCCCTTCCGTGGCTGGGGCGAAAGAAACTACGCCGCAACATTTTGCAGCCTAAACCGTAACAAGAAAAGCGTCACGCTCGATTTGCGCGCTGACGAAGGGCGAGAGATCGCGCTCAAGCTCGCGTCCAATGCCGACGTGCTGATCCAAAACTTCCGTCCCGGAGTGATGGAAAAACGCGGTTTGGGCTATGACGACATCAAGAAAATTAATGCGAAAATCGTTTACTGCTCGATTTCCGGCTTCGGCCCTAAAGGGCCCTATCGCGATATGCCCGGCTACGACACGGTTGGGCAGGCGCGCAGCGGCTTATTGAGCCTGCTTACCGATCCGGGGAAGCCGCAGGGAATGGGGATTTCGTTTTCCGATCATTTGACCGGCATGTACGCATGTTACGGCGTTTTGAGCGCGCTGATGAATCGCATGCTCACCGGAGAGGGGCAGCATGTTGAGACATCCTTGTTGCGCGCTTCGGTGTCCTTCGTCGGCGAGAATGCCGCGCGTTACTTCGAGACCGGACATGTGCCGCGGCGCAAGCACCGCACGACCACCGCGGGAGTTTTCGCATTCGAAGATCGCGACGGTTTGCCGTTTGTTTTGCACATGTCGTCGCCCGATAAATTCTGGCGCAATATGTTCGCCGTCGTAGGCAAGCCCGAATGGGCGGAAGATTCGCGCTTTAGTAACCGCAAAGGAAGGATGGAAAACTACGATACACTTGTCGAGCAGCTGACCCCGATTTTCCACGGCGGACGGCGCGACGAATGGTTGCGCCGTTTGACCGAAATGGACGTGCCCGCCGCGCCGATCAATACACTCGACGAGGTTTTCGCCGATCCGCAAGTGAAAACTTATGGCTTTCCGGTGGAAGTCGAACATCCGAAAATGGGCAAAATGAAACTGGTCGGCAACGCCGTCGACATGAGCCGCACGCCGCCGAGCATTGATAGCCCACCGCCGATGCTTGGAGAGCATACGGACGAGATCCTAGCGGCGTTAGGCTATGCCAGCCCGGCGATTGCCGATCTCCGCTCCAAGGGAGCGATCTAAAAACAGGTTGGAGTATTGGAGTGATGGAGTAGCGCGCGACGTTGGGGCAATATTTCAACACTCTAATATTTCATCGCTCCAGAATTTCCCTCATGCGCCATCCGAGTCTGATTCCTCTATCACAAGATCATCACCATGGTTTGGCTCTCGCGCTGCGCTGCCGTAAACAAGCATTGGGGCAGCTCAAGCCGATGGGCGCCGCCGGTCTGCGCGAGCGCGCCGCTGAGCTTTCGGCTTTCTACGCGAGTAATCTAGTGGCGCACTTTCGCGCCGAAGAAGAAGTCCTGTTTCCGGTGCTTCGTTCGGCGGTTCCCGAATCGAGCCCTCTTATCGATGAGCTGATCCACGAACATAGCGAGATCCGCAAAAGGGTGGCACAGCTTGAAAGCGGCACGGGGCTGGCAAAATTGCTATTGAACGGCATATCGACGATTCACAGGCCGAGATCGTCGGCGCAGAGCTTAAAACATTCTTGGAGACCGTCACTCCGTCATGAGAGGGTGATCCCGGAAAGCGCTTCCGGAGAAATGCTTTCATTCAACGTTTCGTCGTTGATCTTCAATCAGGCGACGGTGATTTTTTCCAAAGGCAGCCGCCCCGATGGATGCGAAAAAGCTTTGTCACTTTACGCGACAGGCAGCCTGAAGGTCGCGATCGGCCACGTCTTTCCGCTGGAAAGGACGGCGGACACGCATCGAGTGTTCGAGTCGCGTCAACAATTTGGGCCGAGTGTTGCTCAATGTTGGCGGATCAGGGCTTCGTCCCAACGCCTGATCGTGGCGGCTGTCATTAGGCCATCACGCCGGAAGAATATTTTCCATTCGATCGTTAAATCTCCGTTGCGCCGCCAAAAGGTCGTTGCAAAAAGGCGAAAGCC
>VBKX01000549.1 GCA_005879435.1 Deltaproteobacteria bacterium | reverse complement strand
CTCCACCGGATCGGAACGGCTGGCTAACGCCCAGATGACGTCGAAAGTGTTGGTCGGATCGATGTCTTCGTCAACGACGATCACGTAGCGCCCGAGGTACGCGCCGGCATGGACTTGCGACGCAGCGAGCATGGCTTGGCGGGCGTGGCCGGGATAGCGCTGTTTGATCGAGATGATGTTGAAGAGGCGGCCGCCGCCGGCTTCGTGACACCACACGCCTTTGACATCCGGCACACCGCATTTCTCGACCTGCTCCCAAATCAATGCCGCTTTCACCATACATTTGGCGATGGAATAATCCGACGGCGGGCGGCCGGGACGAGCGCAGCAAAGAATCGGATCGTTCCTATAGTAAATGTTTTCGACGCGGATTACGGGCTCCGGGCGGCTGGAGCTGGCATAGTAGCCGGTCCACTCACCGAACGGACCTTCGGTCTTTCTGTCGGTCGGGTCCATCCAACCTTCGATGACGATTTCCGCCTGGGCCGCGAAAGGTAGGCCGGTGGATTTGCCTTCAATGACTTCGATGGGCGCGCCCTTGAGGCCGCCGGCATAATCGAATTCAGATACGCCGTAGTCGATCTCGTTACCCGAAACCATGAACAGCACCGGGTCTTGGCCGACCGAAACGACGACCGGGCAAGGCTTGCCGCGTTCGAAGTACTTGTTGCGCTGAATGCTGCCGTGTTTGCCGGGCGAGATGTAAAGACCCATGCTATTTTTGTCATGGACCATGCCGCGGTAAGCGCCGAAATTTACCCAGCCTTCATCCGGGTCGCGGGTGGTCACCAAGCAAGCCGTACCAATGAAACGCCCGCCATCCAATTCGTGCATGAAAGGAACGGGGAACTTAAGCAGGTCGACCTTGTCGCCGGAATCGACGTTCTCAAGAATGGGACCTTTGGTGACGACCTTGTGCTTGATCGGCTCATGGCTCACCAGCTTTTGGCGAAAGGCACGAACCAAATCGAGACTGGAAAGGTTCATGTCCAGGCCCAAATTCAAGGCCATGCGCTTGAACGAAGCGTTCTGGGCGAACAAAGTGCGGAAACCTTTTGGATAACCAGGGACGTTGTCGAATAAAACCGCCGGCACGGAGCCGCTTTTGGTCTCGCGAGATAAGAGCTCGGCCAAAGTGCCCATTTCGAGGTTCCAATCGGCGCCATCGATCTTTTTCAGTTCGCCGACGCTGTCGACAATCTCCAACCAGTCACGCAGGTCGGTGTACTTCGGGGTTTTCCCGGCTCTCATTTCGTCTTCGGCCAGTTTCCTAGCCTCTAGTGCGGTCATTTCAATAAGTCTCCTTTCAAACTCGGTTTAGGCGGATTCTAGTCCCCTAATATCGATTCATCAACACCTTCCCTATCATCCGCGGGAAGACCGTTACAGCTTGCCGGATCGAGCTGCAGATAAACTTTTCGCCAGGACTTACGGCGTTAAATGGGTGCGTGTGCACCGCCAGCAGATCGTCGCCGATAGCGACCTTGCACTGATATGCATCACCCATGAAGATCGCTTCCTTAACGGTTCCTTCCAAGATGTTTTCCAGCCCCTGCGGCTTAACCTTGTGCAGGGGAATATTTTCCGGACGAATCGAAATCACCGCCGCCTGGTCCTTCTTCAATCCCGGCGCCGGGATGAAGGAGAGTAGGCCTTTTTTGGTTTGAATTTTTCCCTGCTGGCCGTCGCCGGCGAGCTCGACGATTTTGCCGTCGATCAGGTTGGTCAGACCCAAAAATGTCGCGGTGAAGCGGCGCGTCGGACGGGAATATAGCTGATGCGGCGCGCCGACTTCGAGCAGCACACCGCCGTGCATTACGGCGATCTGGTCGGAGATGGCCAAGGCTTCGGCCTGATCATGCGTGACGAAAATCGTCGTAATGTTGGTCCGGCGCTGCAGCGCTTTGATCTCGGAACGCATCTGTACGCGCAGCTTCGCGTCGAGATTGCTTAACGGCTCGTCCAGCAACATCACTTTGGGCTCGTTGATAAGCGCGCGCGCGAAGGCGACACGCTGCTGCTGACCGCCAGAGAGTTTTGGCGCCGGGCGGTCTTCCAAGCCGTCGAGCCCGACGATTTTCAATACATCGCCCACTCTACGCTTGACCTCATCTTTAGGGCGGCGCTGGATGGTCAGCGGATAGGCGACGTTTTCCGCCACCGTCATATGCGGCCAGATCGCGTAAGACTGGAACACCATACCGATCGGGCGCTTGTTGGTCGGATCCGGCCGTTCCAATCCAGCCACGCAGCGAAGCGTCGTGGTCTTTCCACATCCGCTGGGGCCGAGAAAGGTGTAGAGCGACCCCTCCGGAATATTCAGTGTTACGCCCTTGAGAACGTGAACCCGCTCTTTGTCCTCGCCGAAGTATTTTTCCAGCGAGTCGATCTGCACCATATCTCTTTTTTCTGCCATGTCTCCTCCCAATGGCCCGCTGCCGCAGAGCGCGCGCCAAACGACCTATCAAGGTTCAAGATGAACGATTATTCCGCGATACCGATTTTGGCGCCGAGTCTTCGCGCGGTGAACGCCATGGTGATCAGCAAAAGCACCATCAGTACACCGAGGGCGCACACATAGGTGTACTGGCCGCCTTCCCAGAGGTCAAATGCCATGATGGAGAGAACCGTGCTGTTGTAAGAATAAAGCAAGATGGATGTCGACAGCTCTCGCAGAGCGATAATACTGATGTATATCCATCCCGCCGTGAAGCCGGGCATCAATAACGGCAAAATCACTTTT
>VBKX01000086.1:1551-11290 GCA_005879435.1 Deltaproteobacteria bacterium | reverse complement strand
TTGTGTAATGCGTTGGAATCGACGCCGCCGGAAAGAATCTTTCCGCTCGGCGGTACAACGGTATTATAGGCACGCGCCAGCCGGGTAATACTATCGAGAAGGATGACCACGTCCTTCCCATGCTCGACCAGTCTTTTTGCCTTCTCGATTACCATTTCAGCGACTTGTACGTGCCGCGTGGCGGGTTCGTCGAACGTCGAACTGATCACTTCGCCATCAACCGAGCGCTGCATGTCGGTGACTTCTTCTGGCCGCTCGTCGATCAACAAAACGATGAGAATGACTTCTTTATGGTTGTGGGCAATGGCTTTAGCAATATGTTGCAGCATCATCGTTTTGCCGGTACGGGGCGCCGCTACGATGAGACCACGCTGCCCCTTACCAATGGGCGTCAACAAATCACGGCTGGCATTCGAGCAGCAGTCGTTCATTGGGGTAGAGCGGTGTGAGATTATCGAACAGGATTTTTTCCCGCGCTCTCTCGGGATCTTCAAAATTGATCGTTTCAACTTTAAGGAGCGCGAAATAGCGTTCGCCTTCCTTGGGCGGTCTTATGTGGCCGGATATGATATCCCCGGTACGCAAGTTAAAGCGGCGAATCTGGCTGGGTGACACGTAAATATCGTCGGGCCCGGGAAGATAATTATAATCAGGAGCTCTCAGAAAACCGAATCCATCCGGGAGTGTTTCCAAAACCCCTTCGCCGTAGATGTGGCCATTCTGCTCGGTTTGGGCTTGCAGGATGGCGAATATTAACTCCTGCTTGCGCATATTCGCCGCGCCCTCGATATTGAAATTCTTGCCGATCAACGCAAGGTCGCTGATTTTCTTTTCCTTGAGGGCTTTAAGATTCAACCCGTTATCCTCAACGGCCTCCGGCTCGGCGGCTCGAATTCTACCACGAACCATACGCTATAATTCTCCTTTCATCGACTTAGAACACTGTCCCGTGGCACCAAAGTGACGCACGATCGTTAGCGAAATCTGTCACATCACGCCGCGACTGTGGCCTATCGCGCGCCGTTGACATCTCGGCAACCGGACGATGGTAGCGATGGGCGCAAATTCAGGCACAAGTATGTCAATGCGACAGGATGTAGAACGCAGACGGAAATCTTTCTTCTAATTAAAAATCAACTCAGAACACTAATCGCCGGGTGAATCTGTTTTTCGCGTGGGGAATGACTAAAAGAAATTACTGAACTGGATTCTCTCGCAACTAATAATATTTTAACGTGATCTGCTTGTCAGCCCCCTTTGTTAATGATCCATGGGGTCGCTGCAATGCTGTCATTGCGCCCTCGCAGTTGATTCAAAAGATCGGAGAAATCGTCTGGCAGAGGCGCGGTGAATTCCATCGGTCGAGCCGGCCATCCAAGCTCAAAGCTTAGTTTTTCGGCATGAAGAGCCTGACGCGGGAAAAAAAGATCAATCTGCGGGTCGCGCGGCAGCCTTGTCACCGCCCGTCGCTTACACCCGTAAACTTTATCGCCAATCAATGGATGCCCCATGTCAGCCAGGTGTACCCGCAGCTGGTGGGTCCGCCCCGTCCTTGGCCGCAACCGCAGCAAGGTCATCGCTGCTAACGGATACGACTTGGGGTTCATTGGGAAACGCTCTTCGACGCACCACTCCGTAATCGCCTCGCGCGCGCTACGGGCAATGTGTAAACTCGACATGCGCTTGCGGTCTGAGCGGTGGCGTCCGATGGCCCGATCGACGATTCCCTTGTCAGATTTTATCATTCCCCAAACCAAAGCCAGATATTCTTTGTGCACGGTTCGGTTCTTAAACTGCGCCACCAGTTGAAGATAAGCCGACATATTCTTAGCGACCACCATCACACCCGAGGTGTCCTTGTCTAATCGGTGCACGATCCCCGGCCGCCGCTCACCGCCCACGCCAGCCATGTTGGGACAATGGTGCAATAACGCGTTCTCGATCGGCCCGCTGCCGGGTGAACTACGATCCCGGGAGACTTATTAATAACGATGCAGTCCGTGTTTTCGTAGAGAATGTTGAGGGGTAGTGGTTCAGCGCGTAATTGCGTTTCCCGCGGCGGCAACGGTGCAATATGAATCCGATCATTGGGTTTTAGTCGTGCGCTCGGCTTTGTCATTGCGCCGTCTAGAGTGATATGTCCTTCCGTTATCAGCCTCTGGACGCCCGCGCGACTAGTACCAAACCGCGACTCAACCCCGGCCGTTAAATGTCGGGTTAGGAACAAGTCGAGCCGAACCCCGGCCGAATTTTGATCGATGACCAATTGCTTAGCTACCATCGAAAGCACCATCACGAGTTAGGTGTTTAAGTTTAGGTCGCTAAATACGGCTTGTGCATCTTTTACATCGCTGCGGATTTGCGCGATCAATTCGTCAGCCGATGAAAATTGTTTTTCTTCGCGGAGCCGTTTCACGAAAGAAAGCTTTACCGCTTCACCGTAAATATCAGTATCGAACGCTCGGCAAGGTTTTTTCGCCCAACTGAAACAGCGTAGCGTAAATGCCATCCAAGGGCAGCGTTTCCGCACGGTTCGCAATGTTGGCCGTGGGGAAACCAAGCTCTCGACCGCGGCGATGACCGGCAATGACCCGTCCGGAAATGAAGTGATAGCGGCCGAGCATCGGCACGACTTCATCCACGCGCCCCTCGCTAATCGCCCTGCGAACTATCGAACTGCTCACTCTAACCCCGTTGACCAAGATGGGCTCGACGACCGCCACGCCGAAGCCAAGAGCAGCGCCCAATTGAAAAAGAGTTTCGACCCGTCCCCGTCGCCCTTGCCCGAAGCGCAGATCTTTCCCGACCCAGACTCTTTTCGCTTTGAGCCGATCCGCGAGAATGACGCGAACAAATTCTTCCGCGCCGAGTTTGGCGAAGGATAGATCAAAATGTTGCACGACAACGATATCGACGCCGAGGCTCTGCAGAAGCTGCATCTTGTCTTTGTGCGACAAAAGCATCTTTGGCGCGCGCTCGGGCGCAAGGACCTTCAGCGGGTGAGGCTCGAACGTCAACACCACGGATGGAACGCCGAGTTGCTTAGCCTCCGCTACGGCGCCCCCGATCAAAGCCCGGTGCCCCAGATGTATGCCGTCAAAGTTCCCCAGGGTGACAACAGATCTTTCGAGCCGTAGACCCGGGTCCCCCATGTGGCGAGAAATCTGCATATTTGATTAATGCGCGTAAGCGGGACGAAACTCGCCGGCAGTCCGCCGCCGACTAAACCCCTAAGCAGGGCTATTTAGAATTCAAAATCGCGGAAAGGCAGCTGGGTTAAGATTCGAGGGCTTTCAGCCGCTGCTTTGCTCTCCCTGCCTCGGGAGATTGCGGATACTTTTCGACCAACTCTTGCAAAACTAAACGTGCGTTGAGTTTTTCTCCTAATTCCGCAAATGCGGATCCCTGCCTGAGGAGTGCTCCCGCAACTTTGTCGCTCTGCGGATACTTTCTCCGTACCTCGTCGAATTCCACGATCGCTTTATCGAATTCTTTCAGTGCAAAATGACTCTCACCGATTGAGAATTGCGCGGTCGGAGCGAGCCGGCTTTTGGGATTTCGCTTGAGGAAATCTCTAAACCGCCCAATCGCGTTTCGGTAGTCCTTTTTTTCGAATAGCCGCCACGCGGTCTCAAAATCCTTGCGCGCGCTTTCGGACTCGGCAAGCGACAAGTCCACATAGCTGTTATCGGCCTCAGGCTTCTGCGCCGCCTGCTGGAGCGAATCGCGCAGTTGCTTCAACTCATCTTCGCGGCTCTTAATCAACTCGGATTGAGCGTTGGCGTCTTGCTCCAGCTTTGCCAGACGATCTTCCAAATTCTTGACCCGTTGATCACCTTCCTTGCTCGTTTGACCGAGCTGCCTGCCGACCTGAACCCGCGTCTCATCGATCCGTTCCTTGATCGCGCTCAGATCGCGCTGCATTTGTTGGATATTCGCGCGCGTATCAGCCAGCATTGCGCGAAAGTTGTCGACGTCGGTGTGTAAGCTATTCACGTCGCTTCGCAGCCGGCGCTGTTCTCTTTCGAGCAATTCGACTTGCTGCGGGTTGACGCACGCCGACAGCCAGCCGCTGGCGAGCAGCAGCAAACACGAAATTAGCAACCGGGTCGTTGACATCGAACGATTCACAGGCGGTACCCAACGCTATGAAGTCGAACGACCTTGGACGATAACGAAGCGCGCGCGCCGGTTTTGCTTCCAGCAGTCTTCGCTATGTTCTCGGCAAACCGGAATTTCTTGACCGTAGCTGATTGTCGAAAGCCGATCAGCCGGGATCCCGAGCGAAGACAAAAACTCGCGCGCCGCTTGCGCTCGTTTGGCACCGAGGGCGAGGTTATATTCGCTAGTCCCACGTTCATCGCAATGTCCTTCGATCTCAACACGCGCCGAAGCATTGTTTTTAAGCCAATCGGCGTTGGCGCGAAGCGTGGACCGAGCGTCCGCGCTCAAATCGTAGCGGTCGAATTCATAAAAAACGTCCTTCAGCGGGCTCGACGCGGGCGTAACAGGTGATTTTCCTTCTTGCATCTGCTTCAGGCTGCTCGCCCCTGTGTTGGACTCGCCTGTCCCGCCGAGCTGACCTTCTCCGGCGCGCCGATCTGCGCCTGACGCGTCCGCATCTGCACTTTTTGCTGATGCTGCAGAGTCCGGCTTATTCGTAGCGCTCGGAGCGCACGCCGCGATACTGAACAAAGCGACAATGCCACAAACGGACCATGGGATCCTCATCCGGTTTGTCATACTAATTAACCTCCTGCGTTCGTCTGGGGTCGCATTGAATCTGAATCGACGTGGCGGAGTTGAAAGTCAGTCTAAGCGAGGGGACCAATGAGGTTTTGTATCATCCCCCCCGGACCCTGTCAATCTACGCTGGTTATCTCCACCCGCTTGCATCACATAAAGATGGTATTTGCCCGCCCGATTTGATGAAAAAGCGATGAACCTGCCGTCGGGAGACCAAGTCGGATCCTCGCTGTCGAACGACTCTGAAGTGAGTTTGCGGGCTTCGCCGCCATCGACGGGGATCGTAAAAATCGCAAACCGATTACCGACGCGACCGGTGTAAACAATCCGATCGCCTCTCGGTGACCACTCCGGTGACGTGTTGTAATTTCCGCTGTACGTCAGCCGGCGCGCGGCCCCCCCGGATACATCCAAAATGTACAACTGCGGCGAACCGCTGCGGTCAGAGACGAAGACGACCTGCTTACCATCCGGCGACCAAGCCGGCGACACTTCTATGCCGGGATCATTAGTTAATCGACGGATCGCGTTGCCGCTTCGATCCAACAAATAAAGGTTGGTATTGCCACCGGATTCTAATGTCGCCACTATCGTCTGGCCGTCTGGGGAGAATTTCCCGCTAAGATATCTGCCGCCTGCACGCGGCGTGAACTTAATTTCTTTGCCGCTGTATAGCTCGAACAGAAATAACGTCTGATTGCGGTCCTTAAACGACGAGTAGAGAATTGAGCGGCCGTCCGGACTCCAGACAGGAGATAAATTGATGGTGTGATTGTCGGTGACCTGAAATTTTTCGCTACCGTCCAAGTGGGAAACAAAGATCTCTTTGAAACGTCCCCCGCTATTGGAGACGTAAGCGATCCTGGTGTTAAACACTCCCGGAACGCCGGTAAATTGATTGATGATTTCGTCGACGAATTTGTGAGCGATACGCCGGTAATCTCTGACTCGTCCGGTATAACGCTTGCCGATACGTTCTTTGTTCTGATACACGTCGAACAGACGAAGCTCGACAGTCACGTCGTCTCCCTGAACTGAAAAACCGCCTTTCACCAAACCTTCCGCGCCAATCGTCGCCCAGTCCTTGAAATCGAATGTCCCGAGGGTAATGCCACTCGACTGGGCATTCTCGATGTAAGCCGAGCGGTCCAAGACTTTAAACCAACCGGAAAGCTCGAGGTCATGGACCATCGCGTCGGCGATGCCGGTGGACAACCGCGCCGAATCGGCGGTATTGCCACCGGTGTTTTTCAAAGGCGACACGGCGATAGGAAAACGTTCACCGCGATTAAAGCAATTTTAAAACCCATCATTCATGCCCCCAAGTCTCTTGGTCTAAACGTCAGTTCCACTTCGGCAAAGTCTTTGCGATAACTTTCCGGCGGCGCCGGCAGCGGGCTGGATTTTTTGACGGCACGAAGCACCGATTCGTCATAAGACGGATCGCCGGACGGTTGGACAATCTTGAGCCCGAATATCTCGCCTGTTTCCTTAATGCCGAAATGAACCACAACCCTTAAATTACTGCGCTGCCCGATCCACGCCCAATTATCTTTGATGGTGCCCAAAATTCGGTTTTGATAAATTAGAAAATCCATCCCCTTTACGATCCCGGGACCTCCACGCCCGCCCGGTCCAAGTCCAGCCGCGCCCTCACCTTCGCCTGGCCCGGTACTCAAAGGTGTCGGTTTTTGCGTGCTTTCACCGCGAGACTTCGCGCGCTCCACCTCGGACTGAAGGAGCCTTTTGCGCACACTATCCGCCGAAGCTGTTTCTGTCGCTGCCTCGTCCTTCATTTCTTTCGCGGTTTCTTTCTTCGCGACTGGCCGCTCCGGTTTGGTGGGCTCGACTTTGGTCTTCTCTTTGAGCACTACTTTCTCTTCGACAGGCTTCTTCTCGATCGCTTTAGCTTTTTCAAGGGGTTCCTTTTTGCTCTCTGTTTTGGTCTCGCGCGCGGGCGCAACGGGTTCCGGCTCCGGGGTTTTGGCACGCTTGGCCGCCGGCATCTCCGTACCCAATTTCATGCCTCCGATCTTATCGCCGCCGACTAGGTCGACGACATAAACCGGCGCATCAGGGCGAACTCGCGATGGCAACAAAGGCGTCAAGAAAAGACCCGCGACGAACGCTCCGTGCAAGATGAAAGAATACAACAGCCATTTCGGCAAGCGCTCCTCCGAGCCTTGCGTCGGAAAGGACCGTTCGCGCAAGCTGATCGTTGGTGATGGAGATCCTTCCGCCATGAACGACTATCTTTCTTCGGACGGCGGACGGGTGACCATGCCCAATTTCTCGATGCCGGCCTGCTTGATCTCGGCAATGGTTTTCATGACGACCCCATAACGCACGTCCTGATCTGCGCGTAAATAGACCTGCTTGTCCGCTTGCAATTTCTTGATCGCTCGGAGTTTGACGCCCAGTTCTCCCAGCGACATAACGTTGTCGTTTAGGTATATATTACCATTCTTTGCCACGGTTATGACCAAGTGTTCTTCGGTGCCGGGAATGGCGCTGGATTGGGTCTGAGGAAGATTGACCTGTACGCCTTGCTGGATGATCGGAGCGGTAACCATAAAAATGACCAGAAGCACCAGCATCACGTCAACCAGGGGCGTCACATTGATCTGCGAAATAGTTGTCCCTTCGCGCCCAGACGAGGCATCTACAGCCATGGTCCCCCCTTTCTTTCTTCAGAGATTTCCGATTCGAGCCAAAGCGCAATTCCAGCAGAAACACTCCTGGAACACCACGGAACTGGCCGCGCCCACATGGTCTCCGTCACTGCGTGACACGAGTGTCTCCCAACACTTCGACGCCCATACAATCAAGCCGCTTTGAATAAAATTGACTTAATTATACCCGATTATTTAATTACTTGAAGAAGTGACGTTCGGCGATATTAAGAAAATTATAGGCCATCAATGCCGGAATCGCCGCAGCCAATCCGACTGCAGTCGCGATGAGCGCCTCGGCAATCCCTGGGGCTACCGCTTGGATGCTCGACGAATGGGTGACGCTGAGTCCCCGGAACGCATCCATGATCCCCCAAACGGTGCCGAATAATCCGACGAAGGGCGCCGAACTTGCGGTGGTGGCAAGAAACGAGCAATTTTTTTCCAACTTGGTCGTCTCCACACTGTTCGCCCGCTTCATGGCGCGCGAAACATTTTCGACGCCGCCTAATTCCGTAGTCAAATTATCTCCGGGCGAAGATTCTTTTTTTGAACGAGAAACTCGCACCAACTCTTCATATCCCGAACGAAACACCTGCCCCACCGGGCTGGCCGTGAGCTCGCGGCTGGCATCGTGAATCGATGATAGATTGCGCCGTTCCCAAAAGATCTCGATGAACTTTTCCGATTCGCGTTTGGCTCGCCGGACCTGGCGGAACTTCTGCGCGATGATTCCCCAGCTCACCACGGAAAACAAAACCAAAAGATAAAGGATTGCCTGAACGACCAGTCCGGATCCGCGGACGAGATCGAGAATGCTGTGTTGTTGCGGCGCTGCAAAACCGTCCTGCACCAATAATTGGAGAGACCAGAAAGAAGACATCACATGTTATAGTGGAGCTGTTTGAAAAAGTATTACAAGCCTAGTAATTAGTCAATTGAGAATGAGGATTTTCCATAATAAAATCGAAATATGGAAAAACTTTTATGATTCGTAAACTGGTCGATTTGGAGCTCCGTGACAAAGCTGTTTTTCTGCGCGTTGACTTCAACGTGCCCATCGCTCAAGGCCGAATCACCGAGCCCCATCGCATCGATAGCGCGTTGCCGACCTTGCGCCTCATCTTGGACAAGGCGAAGAAAGTCGTGCTCGCTTCTCATCTAGGGCGGCCCGATGGTCAAGTCGTATCGAAATACAGTCTCGCACCAGTGCGTGACCATCTACAAAACGTCTTGAATCAAACGGTTGTGCTCGCCCCTGATTGCATCGGGCCCGAAGTCGAGAGCCTGGTTCGCGACAATCAACATAGAATCATCTTGCTGGAGAATCTGCGCTTTCATAAAGAAGAGGAACAGAACGACCCGGCATTTTCGCGGGCGCTCGCCTCTCTGGCGGATGTTTATATCAACGATGCTTTCGGCGCAGCACATCGGGCCCATGCGTCGATCTCGGGGATGGCTGGTTTTTTTCGGATCAAGGCGGCGGGACTCTTGATGCAGAAGGAACTGGATTATCTATCGCCGATACTTTCTGATCCCGCTAAACCATTCGTCACGGTATTAGGCGGCGCCAAGGTTTCCGATAAGATCGGTGTCATCAAGAACCTGCTGCCGAAAGTGACCAGTCTGCTCATCGGCGGTGGCATGGCGTACACATTTCTAAAATCTCAGGGTATCGACATCGGAAAATCTCTGGTTGAACAGGACAAGCTAGGCCTTGCGGCTGATCTAATAAAAGATGCAGCGGCTCGCGGGGTGAAGTTGCTTCTCCCCATCGATCATGTAACCGGCGACACAGAAAAGAAAAATCGCAGCACCGGCGACGATCAAATTGCGCCGCAACGGATGGGACTCGATATCGGTCCTAAAACGGCGGAACTATTTTGCGCAGAGATCAAAAAAGCCAAGTTGGTCCTCTGGAATGGTCCTGTGGGTTTATTTGAAGTACCCCCTTATGATCAAGGCAGCCGCGCGCTTGCCAAGACATTGGCGGAAAACCAAAGAAATCTCATTAGCATCATCGCTGGGGGAGACACTGTCGCTACCGTGACAGCCGCGGGCGTTGCGGAAAAAATCACTCATTTGTCGACAGGAGGCGGAGCAACTCTCGAGTTTCTCGAAGGCCGGGAACTTCCAGGGATTGCCGCGCTCGAGGACAGTCCATGAGTCTGCCGCTAGTCGCAGGGAATTGGAAAATGAACGGTACTCAGCACGAGTGCCGGGACCTGGCGCGTAACATCGCCGAACAATTGCGGGTCAATGCGCCACAAGTTGAGGTGGTGCTGGCTCCCCCTTTCACGGCTCTCAGCCCGGTTTCACAT
>VBKX01000086.1:0-1472 GCA_005879435.1 Deltaproteobacteria bacterium | reverse complement strand
GCTAGGCTGCAAATACGTGATCTTAGGCCACTCGGAACGCCGTAATATCTTTCACGAAAGCGAAGATATGATCGCCAACAAAGTCAAAGCTGTGATTGCTCATGGCATGCGCGCGATCCTTTGTGTCGGCGAGACACTGGAAGAACGCCAACAGAATCAAACCAACGAAATCATTGATCGACAGCTGCGCTCTGCGTTGAAGGCGCTGGCGAAAGATGCTATGGAAAAGCTTGAAATCGCCTATGAGCCCGTATGGGCAATTGGCACGGGGCTCAATGCGACGGCCGAGCAAGTCCGCGACGTCCACACCAGAATTCGCCAAATACTAGAAGCTTCTTTCGGTGAGTCGACGAGCGGCCATGTCAGGATTTTATACGGCGGCAGTGTGAAGCCCGAAAACGCGAGCATGTTAGCCCAAATCGATAAAGTCGATGGCCTTTTAGTCGGGGGAGCGAGTTTAAAGGCGGAATTATTTTTGCCGATTGTCGCCGCCTTCACAGATAGGTGACCAATTATGATTATCGCGGTAACCATCATTCACGTGATCGTTAGCATCGGTCTAATCCTCGTCGTCTTGCTGCAGACCGGAAAAGGCGCGGAAGTGGGAGCGGTATTTGGCGGCTCGAGTTCGACTATTTTCGGAAGTAGCGGGGCCGGTAACTTTTTAACCCGGTTAACGACCGGTATGGCGATTGTGTTTATGATCACTTCGCTGACACTTGGTTATTTTGCTGGGAAAAAACCGACGTCGACGATTTTTGACAGTCGAACACCGGCGACAGCACCGGCTCTTCCGGCGCAGCAGTCCGCACCAGCCGAGCGCCAAGAAGCTCCGGCCGGTGGCGTTGCTCCGAATACACCGGTCGCGCCTGAAGGTACCAAGTCAAAGACTCCGTAATTGTGATTTCATGCGAGGGTGGCGGAATCGGCAGACGCGCTAGTTTGAGGGGCTAGTGCCGGAAACGGCGTGCGGGTTCAAATCCCGCTCCTCGCACCAATCCTTTCAAGCACTTACGCACTTCTTTCACGGTTCTCATTTGAAGCGGTTTTTTCATGTCGCCACCTCGTCGCCAAATTCTCGAAGGCGTCCCGGATGTGATCGTCGGAAAGGTTCGTGTAGCGCCCAGCCATTCCTCGCACCTTGTGACCTAGACTAGTCTCGGGGACCTCGAACGGCAGCCCAGCCGCCGCCCATCTCGTCCTGGCGCAGTGGCGGAAGTCCCTGAACTGGAAATCCTCGATCTCGGCACCCGCCGCTTCAGTTTGAGTTCGCCAAGTAAAACGCTTTGCGCTTCGGCGTCTTTGTCGACGTTCATAAGCTACCGAATACTTGTCGGAACCAAACCGAGAATTACGGTGCGACCAACCTCGTCTGTCATCGTTTTGCCTTTCGCTTCGCCTTTTCCGCCAGCTCCATCAAGGCTCTCAGGTAAAGCCCGGTCGGCTTGCTTGCTCCCCTCACCCAATCGGCG
>VBKX01000546.1 GCA_005879435.1 Deltaproteobacteria bacterium | reverse complement strand
TAGCTGGGTCAGCGACTCGTGTCGACACTGCGTCCTAACGCCAAAGACTCCGTAGGTGGTGTCATTCTCAGTCTCAGCGAAGAATATCACTCTTCACAGAGCTTACGAAGACAAGATCCTTCCGGGGAGTTTATCCTGAGACTGTGTGAAAAAATCCGTTCATCCTTCGAGAGTCTCAGCACGAGCGGATTGGGGCAACGACGACTTAAGTACTTAGCCGTTCTTCCTGACTGTCTTGAAGAGCGAGCAGCGATTTTTTCACACACTCTGGGCGACGAAAGGACCTCAAGAGGATGCTGCGACACAGTCTCTCGACGGAGGCGGCCAGCGCCGCCGCGCGTTCAGCCAATCGTGAGCGCCATGCACTTGGCGCTGCCGCCGGCTTTGATGAACTCATCGAGGGGGGTCTCGTAGACGGTAAAACCTAAGCTTTGCAGTTTCTCCCGCGCCTCCGAACACCCGTGGTTAATCACCACCGCGCTTTCGGTAACGATCGCGTTGCAGGCAAAGCGCTTGGCGTCTTCGGTGCCCACCGCGATCAGCTCCGCCACCTGGCTCTGCAAGACTTCACGGGCATAGCGGTCGAAGGCGGCCGGATAATAGAGCGCGCGCCCGGAGCCGAGCGGACAAAAGCAGGTATCGAGGTGATAGAACCACTCGTCGGTCAATTCCAGCGACAAGACCTCGCTTTCGATGATGTCGGCCACCCGCTGATGGGCGAGGATATCGGAGCGAATGTGATAGCCTGCAAAAACGATCTCCCCGCATCTCAAAAGATCGCCCTCGCCCTCGAAAAAACAGTTTTCGGGCAGGTTGACGATTTCAAATCCGTTTCGTCGAAACCATTCGATAAAGTACAGCACCTCGCCGCGCCTGACCTTATGGCGAAAGTTGGCGGCGATAAACTTTTGGCGCCAGACAAGGCCGGCGTTGGCGGTGAAAACCATATCGGGCAGGTCGGCCGCGGGCTCCACCACATCGACGTTCACCGATAATCGGTGCTCGACGATTTGGCGCAGCGCCGACCATTGTTGCTGAGCCTGGCTCCAATCGCTCTGGCGGCTCTTGCTCATCCAGGGATTGATCTCGTATACTCTGCGTCGATCGCGTTCCCGCCCTGTCTGAGGTACTGGGAAAGCTCGCGCAGAAATGGCTCGACATCGGTCACTAAGCCGATCGCCTGAAAGGTTCCGCGGTCGCTCAGCTTGGTGACCACGGCGGGATTGATATCGACGCACACCGTTTTGACCGTGGCCGGAAGCAGATTGCCGGTCGCAATGGCGTGCAGCGTGGTGGCCATCATCAGGGCAAAGCTCACGCCGCGCGCTTTCTCGCGCATCATATCCTGGGCCTTGAGGGTATCGGTGATCACGTCGGGAAGCGGCCCGTCGTCGCGAATCGAGCCTGCCAGGACAAACTCCACGCCCTTTTTGACGCAGCTATAGAAGATGCCCCGTTGCACCATCCCCTGCTCAACGGCCTGGTGAATGCCGCCGGCCTTTCTGATCGCATTGATCGCTCGCAGATGATGCTCGTGACCTTCGCTGGCGCGAATGTTTTTGTCCAGGTAGACGCCCAGCGACGTGCCAAAGAGCGCGCTTTCGATATCGTGCACCGCCAGACCGTTGCCCGCGAACAGAACCTGGACGAATTCATTTTCGATCAGCTCGATTAAATGACGCGACGCCCCGGTGTGCACGAGTCCCGGCCCAGCCACCACCAGGATCCGACCTCGTTCGGCCCGCACCCGGATCATCGACTCGGCGATCTCTCGAATGAGCAAACCCTTGGGCTGCTCGGTCGACACCGCGCTCGACATGAACTCAAATGGCTCGCGCGGCACGCGCCGCTCCATGGGCACGATCTTCACCCCGGTATGGTCGACCACGATCAAGTCGCCTTTTTTCACCCGGTGCATGGCAATGGTTTCCGCACGGCGGCTTTGCGGGTCTACCCGGATGGCGCAGTCCATCTCGGGATGCTCCACCTCGATCCATTGTTCGTCGAGGCGAATCAAAGTCGGGAAATTCGTCGTGGCGTAAAAATGGTCGGGAAAAATTCCGTCGGCGGGTGCAGGCTCAAATCGAACGGCTTCCGCTTCTGTCTCGAGCGGCAAGGCGCCGTGCTCTTTGACTTTAGCCAAGATTTTTTCGAGCAATTCCTGAGTGGGCGCGTCGATTTGAATCCGCGCCGAGCTACGGTCGGCACGGCGATGGCCGACGTGAATATCGAGGATCTGAAACTCGGCGCCGAGATTGATAATGAGATCGAGGACCTTGGGAAGGATCAGCGAGTCGATAATGTGACCGGAAATTTGAACGATGCTCCGCGCCATACCAACCTCTCAGCCTAGGCTATTGTACTCGGCCCCCAGGCCAGCGCAACATTAAGATTGGCTCTGGCCGGCGCGGCCGCGGACGCGATCGATGCCATATCGGACGCTGAAACCCGGCCAGCCTGTGCGCCACAGCCACTATCCTGAGTGAATGCGAGGGATCTTTCTGGAAAGATTCTCGGCTGCGCTCGAAATGAGATGGAGACAGTCGAACTGACAAAATTTTTTCTCTTTGCTCTCTTTGCGGTCTTTGCGTCTTTGCGCGAAAAAATTCTCCCCTTCCTTTTTCCTCCCTGACTCTGACACGGTGTCGCGATCACCAACCCGGCATGAATGTCATTCTGAGCGTCAGCGAAGAATCTCGACGGATTGCTCAGCGATTCAGATTTTGAGCTCTTCCACCGGCGTGAATGTGTACACGTCAAAAGTATTCAGCGTGCAGGCCAACATCGCGTAATAGCCAATGGTGGCCGTGAGCTCAACCATGCCCTTCTCGCCGAAGCGTCCGTAGATCGCCTGAAACGTCGCCTCGTTAACCCGGTGCGAGTGAATCATCTCGCGCACAAAACTCACGAT
>VBKX01000545.1:1958-9431 GCA_005879435.1 Deltaproteobacteria bacterium | reverse complement strand
TAAATTGGTCAAAAGTCAGCAGTACTTTGCCGGCGCCCGGAACGGCCCGAGCGCCTTGCTCCGCCACGTAAAAGCTTCCCATGATAGCGGCCTTCCGCCCCGACCATACAATCCAGATCGGACGATCGATTCTCAAATAGAATGGCAAGCTCTCAAAGGAAGTGTCGTAGATGACGATCTGAGTCGTCGGGTTGACATAGACTGCGGCATTTCTGACGAGCTCGCGCGTGGAGCGGTTGAGCGAACTGATTTCCAAAATGCGCACGGCAAAATTAATGTAGAGCAACAATCCGAAGGCGAAGCCGACAAAGAGGATGGCTTGCGACTTCAAACGGCCGCTCCAAATGAGTATCGCGAGTCCAGCGAAAAGCATGCTCGTCATCAGGCCGATGAAACGAAGCAACGGCGATGTCTGAGCCGCGACATCTCGTGCCGCGCTCGGCAAAAGCTGCGGTGCCGAAGCTACGATGGTGAATCCAGCGATCAGCGCGAACAGAGACAGGCAGGAAAACGCCAGCAGCGGGTTATGCTTCGACACTCCGGCGGTTACTTTTCGCTCTATCGTCACGCCGGACAATATGGCCAAGGGCGGATAGATCGGCAGAATATAGCAGCACAACCCAAAGGGAGACCAAGAGCACGGTATCATCATCGCGCTTGCGCCAGGCTTGTTTGATGACTGCGGGAACGCAGATCGTCCACGGAAAGAAGCCGACCGCGAGAACGTAGAAAAAGTAGTACCAACCCTGAGTCCGATTGAAGTGCGGCGTGAGATAGCGGATGAAATTTTCTTCCCAGAGAAAATAACGGGAATATCCCGGATTTGATATTTCCACTAGGTAGTACCACGGCGCGACGATCGCAAAAAAAAGCACGATGCCTAGAGGCAGATCGAGTCTCCGTAACCAGGATAACTTTCGCGCAATTATTAGGTAGGCGAGCGCCACGAAGCCAGGCAACACGACGCCGATGGGTCCTTTCACCAGGGTGGCGGCAGCGAACCCAAAATACATGAAAAAAAATATCGACCTTCTGAGCCACCTGTCTTCTTCATGCAGTGCGGCGAAAAAACAAAATAACGAGAGTGTCATGAAGAACGTCAAGGTAATGTCGAAGATGACAATGCGGGAAAACAGATAAAATTCTAAGCTTGAAAGCAGAATCAGACTGCTCCAAAGCGCCGGCCAAAGTCCGAAAAATCGTCGCGCGAACAGAAAGACCAAAACAACGCAACCTGCACCCGCCAGCGCCGACGGCAAATACGGCATCGGTTTATCCAGAACGGCGAGGAAGTTTTCATGCGGCGTAACCCAATCATGGAGCAGCAGGATCTCCCGAGCTTTCTCGGCGTTGCGGCCTTCGTCCGGCTCAAACAGCGCCGCTGCGCCTAGATTGGCGAATAGCACCGCCGCGCAAAGGAGTATTAGCGCAACGAGCCCGACGCAGTTGTACATACGGCAAGCGGCACGAGTATCCGTTGTGGCGACGGGATTATTGATCGTGGCTTGCATTGGAAACGGCGATGATGGCCAAACTGATCGAAGCTCCCACTCAAATCTTAATTTTCGTTCCGTTGGATCGAAGCGATTTGTCACCCGCTTCCATCACTTCAAGGACTTTCAAAGAGAACGTTCCTTCGGAAAGCGGCGCGCGGCCATGCCGTACGCTCGCCAAAAAATCGCTGACGGCAAGAGCCAAGGGCTCCTGATCCGTTAATCCGGTCAATGTGTGTTCAGCGATCACCTTGGCAGGAATCGTGGTCGGTCGATCCTCTACAGATTCTACAGTAGTCGAGTTTCTATCGATGCTGTAGTCGTACAGCGCGACCGCGCGCTTTTCGAATTTTCCTTCATAGACCAACATCTTCTTGCTGCCGACGATCGTGAGCTTGGCCGTGTTCTCTGGGAAAAGCCAGTTGTGATAAATAAACGCCGAGACGCCATCCGACATTTCCAACACGGCCATGTTGAGATCTTCCAAGTTAGGCTGCAAATAACGATAGCCATGCAAAGCGATTGTCCTCGGAGCATTATCCAAAAGAAACAATAGAATTGAAATGTCGTGAGGGGCGGAGTTCCACCACACGCTCGAGTCACGCTTGATCCGGCCTAGATTGAGCCGCTGCGAATAGATGTGGTGAACTTTGCCGAGCTCGCCTTGAGCGATGAGGTCGCGAAGCTTCCGGATCGCGGGGTCATAGAGGAAGGTATGATCGACAAACAGAACCGTGCCTTGATCGCGGCTAAGCCGAACAAGCTCGCGTCCCTCCTCCACGTGAAGGGCCAAGGGCTTTTCTATCCACACATGCTTGCCGGCTCCAAGGGCCTGGCGCGCCAATGAAAAATGCGTCGCCAGCGGTGGTCGTAAGCGTCGGTCGTCGGAATATCCGGGAAAGCGTTGTTGATTTCCATGCGATGGTCGGGATGGATATCGCAGACGGTTCTCATCAAGCCGTCGGTGCTAGCAAGAAATTTTGGCAGCAGCTTTTTGCCCCAATAGCCGGCGCCGATCAGGGCCACGGAAACTTTTTGTGTCATGACCCTTACCTATACTCTTTGATGCGAAATTCCGGATAGATTTGCGCCTTGATAAATCGGCCGAGATTCCAAACGTTGGAAAACGCAAATAGCGCAAACAGAATCGCCGCCGCGGCTGGAATCCACGCGCTGCTAATCGTCAGAATCGTCGTAATAGTGAGGAAAATCCATTGAAGCCAGAGGAAGAGCCGTTTCCAGGGCGCCGGCCCTCGGACGGCAAAGGGAAGCGCGGCGAGATCTCTAAGAACAAAAAACACTCGGTTGAGTCCGTAGTGGGAATGACCCGAAATTCGCGGCCGGTCAACCACTTCGACTTCAGCGAATTCGTGCGACCGGATGCCAAGAACGGCGGGCGAGAAACGATTCATAAAGCCCTCGGGCACGAATTTCCCGTCCAGCACTTCGCGGCGGTAGGCCTTGAGTCCGCAGCCGCAATCGTGGACCGGTACGCCGCTGATGAATCGAATAAGACTGTTGGCGATCTGTGAGGGCAGCAGCCGGCTCCAAAGCTTTTCGACGCGTTGCCGCCGCCGGCCCGAGACCACGCGATAGCCGTTCGATAGCTCTTCGAGCAGAGTTGGAATGTAAGCGGGATCGTTTTGATAATCACCATCGATGGTCACCAGCACTTCGCCGCGGGCTTTGGAAACTCCCGCCAGCAAGGCCCAATTCTCGCCGACGTTGGTTTCCAGGTCGACAAAATGAAAGTGAGGATCGCGACAATGAATCTCTTTCATCCGCGCGAGCGTTGGATCCGTGCTCACGTCGTTGACGAAGATGATTTCATAAGGGCGATTCAGCCGCGCCATCACGCTGCTGATATCCCGATAAAGCGGGAAAACGTTTCCTTCTTCATTATGCATTGGCGCGATGACCGAGATCTCGATGCAAGACACGGTTCTATCAATCGCGCGCGGGAAAATAATCTCTTACGGCATGGATGACGTAGTCGACTTCGTCGTCAGTGAGTTCGGCGAACATGGGCAGGGCAATGTTTTGACTTGCGTAACGTTCCGACTCTGGCAGCGAATAGCGCGGCAGGCCGCGACTGATCCAGGCTTCGTGTTGGTGCAGGGGCATCGGATAATACATTCCGTTGCCGACTCCGCGCGCCGCGAGGAATTGCCTAAGGTCGTTTCGATGCGGGGTTTCAATCACGTATTGATGGTAGACGTTTTCCCGGTCGACGAAACACGGCGGCGTCTTTACCGGAAGATCGCGAAACTGATTCGAATATTCGGCCGCTACTTGTCGACGTCTGGCGTTGTCCTGATCAAGGGTTGGGAGTTTCACTCGCAGCACCGCGGCCTGCAATTCGTCTAGACGGCTGTTCCAGCCATAGATCTTGTGGTTGTATTTCTCACCTTGGCCGTGCACGCGCAGCAAGCGAACAGTTTGCGCTAAAGCATCATCGTTGGTCAGTACGACACCGCCGTCGCCGTAACAGGCCAAGTTCTTAACGGGCCCCAAGCTCATCGGCGTAATGCTGCCGAGACCGGCAGCGCGTTTACCGCGATAACCGGCTCCCTGGGCTTGAGAGGAATCTTCCACGACTGGAATCCTGTATCCTGCCGCGATCTGACAGATCGACTCCATATCACAAGCAAGGCCAAGCAAATGCACCGCAATAATTGCTTTTGTCTTGGCAGTGATCGCGGCTTGTAGGTTCGTCAGATCCGGACCGTAATCTTCGACGGCTTTGTCCACCAACACCGGCGTCGCGCCGCAATGTATGATCGGTTCGATCACCGGTGCGGGCGCGTGAGCCGGCAAGATCACTTCATCCCCATGCCCGATGGCGAGCGCGCGCAGCGATAGGAAAATCGCGTCGGTGCCGGAGGCGACCCCGATGGCGTGTCGAACTCCGCAATAGACCGCAAACTCCTGCTCGAATGCCGCCAAATTAGTCCCGTTGAGCAAGCGCATGGTGTCGAACGTGTCGGACCAGTGGTGGCGCAATTGAGCTTCGATCGAACGATACTTTCTCGTTAGATCGAGAAGGGGAATAGTTCTTAACGGGGCGCTTTGCGAGGGGCCATTGAGATTGTGATCACGGCGACTCGTATCGGAGTCCTCCAAGAGCTCGTGGTGTCCTGGATGAGCTGTGTTCTGCGCAGGAAACTCTTTCGAAAGCATAAATTTAGACGGGACGAGTGCGTCAATTTAGTTACTGTGAAATTACCGGCGTTGTGGCGCCTTGCGCCATCGGGCAGACTCCGTATTTATATTTCGACTGTTTCAAACATAACGGATTCCGCGCGTGATGTTAGGCGCAAACGTTGCCACAACCCTTCACCAACATTGCAGTTTTGAAAGGTTCGGGCCGTGACCGGGCGATCCTGATTGAGGACTTCTTTCTCTATTTACGCTGCGGTCGCGATGCCCGTTGTTTTGTGCGGAAAACGGATTCGTGCTAGGTTTGTCGCGAAACAACCGGAGAGGAGATCTTATGCGCGTTGACCGAAAAAGATTCTGTCTCGTCTCGAGCGCGCTCGCTTTTGCCGCGAGCTTGATCGGCTCGGGCGCCGTTTTTGCGCAGGCCGATTTCTACAAAGGCAAGACTATTACCGTCTATATCGGCACGACGCCGGGAGCGCTGTACGATCAATGGGGACGGATCCTGGCGCAGCACATGGGCATCGCGGCCAATTACGTCTATAACAGAACCAAACCGGATGGCTTGAGTTTGATCGGCTCGATTGTACCAACGCTTTATTTTGACCAGCTTGTCGGTCGCAAGGAGGCGCAGTTCGATTGGGCGAAGTTTGTCTGGATCGGCTCGCCGGTGCAAGGCGAATCGCAGATGTACATGCGCGCGGATACGCCGTACAAGACGATTGAAGACGTGCGCAACGCCAAAGAGCCGCCGCGCTGCGGCGCCCAAGGCACGTCGGATTCGGCTTACTATTTGCCTAAGCTCTTTGAGGAAACCATCGGAACGAAATTCAATCTCGTGCAAGGCTACCCGGGCGGGCCGGAGATCGATCTCGCGGTGGAGCGCGGCGAGATTCACTGCCGGTCATTTACGATCGAAGCTTTCATGTCGCGCGAGCCTTATCACACCTGGCGCAAAAAAGGTTTCGTGCGCAATATCATTCAAACCGGAAAGAAAAAGGATGCGAAACTGCCGGAAACGCCGACGTTGTGGGAGTTGATGGACCGCTACAAAACTCCTGAAGGGAGCCGCCGACTGGCGTCGCTTATGCTTGCATCCGGCCAGCTCGGTCGACCGATGATGGGCACGCCGGGTATCCCCGCCGATCGAGTGAAAATTCTGCGCGACGCTTTCGCCGCGACGGTGAAAGACCCGGAATTTCTTGCCGATATCGATAAGCGGCAGTTCGATCTCGACCCTGTACCGGGTGAAGACCTGGAAAAAATCGTCAAGGACGTGATGTCCCAACCGGCGGACATCGTTGCCAGGATGAAAAAGCTGTTGGGAAATTAGTCGCCGCAATTCCAGATTCGATTCAAGTCTTAAACGGCGGGGGATACACTCCCGCCGCCGTTTTCTTTGCTGCTTTTGTCTCGCCCCGGAAACTCGATCGAAAAGTTGCCGTGCGGCAAGCAAAGCGGCGGATCAATTTCCTGAAAAATGCGTCTGCCTGCGGATTGGCGAATCGTGCAGAGCGAAACCGAGGATCGCCAAGCGATCGTGTACCTCCTTGCGGAGTTGGGATTGATCACTGGCATTCTTTGCGCAAAAACTCGCGGTCTGCTCCTCCAAGCGGCTCGTCCAACTGCCCGCGTAGGAGAATTTTACGGCAGCGGGAATCTTTTATTGAGGATGTCTCTGCCGTGGAGCGCGCGGTGCGCGCAGTGCCGGAGGTTACAACGGGATTCGTTGGACCGGTGAGATTTAATGGGCCGAGAATCTTGATGCTCGCTGATGCGCTCGGCAGCTCGCCGGACGTCCCTTGATGGGCTGACGTACGCACTTGCCCAGTGATCGGCGGCATATCGGTCTTCAATTCGTCGGCATCCAACGCCTTTACTGGAAGAGCGCCTAGCGAAATATATGGCGGTGTGATTTCCCGGTCGGTCAGCGACACGGCGAGCATCACCGTAACGATCACCGTGGTGGCGGCATAGGACCACCAGGGTAGCTGCTCGGCACGACGCAAAATGCGCGAGGCGCTGGATTCACTGCCTACCTTAAGAACGGTTGCGCTCCAGGCTGGTATTGCCGAAAGCCGAAGCTGATTCGCCCGGCATGACTGCCGGATTGTCTGTGACCGGTTTACCGAGGATCGGTTTCAGCGCGCGGATCAGTTGTTGAAAGCCTGGGGCATTGACCGAACCATCCCAGTGGAGTAAATCAGCTGCCTGCATGAAGCGAAATCCGACCGGCAATTTGACGGCTTCTATGAGTACCGGCACGAGCTTACCTTGGGAAAGGCCTCCCTCGGCTTCTTCCTTGACCCAATCGCTTTTGATGGAGCTTTTCGACCAGAGCACGACCATGCAGCTCATACTTGGCAATGCCTCTTCGAGCATGGTGCGCCAGTCTTTACCGGCGGGGATATCTCGCTCCCACCCAACCGAACAGCCGATAGATGCCAGAGCCTGGCTCAGTTTACGGGCGGTCTCGCGGTCTTCTTCCGCATAACTTAAAAAAATATTGATCATGATAGCTATTCTAATCGGCGGGAAGTCTCTGCCGCTGACATGTCTCCACCCAGGCCAAGTGAGCAACCTGTAGGCCATGAGTAAATTTTTAAAAGCTTTGTTAGATCAGCGACTTAACCCTGAGCAAAGGGTTAAGGGGTAACACTTTTGTCCAGCTGGGGTGAAAATGTGCCGCAACATCATTAGCCGGCTCTTAATTACCTGACGGCGCCCTCGCGTTTCCAACCATCGGCATTGTCTCGCCCGCATCAGAAAATCAACTTCGTACGGTTCATGCGGCACCCGCAGCATTCTCAGCGGCCTGATG
>VBKX01000545.1:0-1832 GCA_005879435.1 Deltaproteobacteria bacterium | reverse complement strand
GTTCATGCGGCACCCGCAGCATTCTCAGCGGCCTGATGTTGTGATATGGAACTTGCTCTATGGAAAATAAACTATCGGCAAAATTGCGCGTGTTACTGACTCGGCAAGAGCTGCTCGTCATGTCCGGAGGTTTTAGCCCGCTGCACGCGCGGATGTCGGAGGTGCTCGGCTACGAAGCGTTTTTTATGTCGGGCTCACAGGTGTGCGCGTACGTTTACGGTTACCCGGATGTCGGTCTGGTCGGCTTGAGCGAAATGGTCGAAGCGGTACGCCGGTTGACCGCCGCCTGCAACATTCCGATCTTCGCCGATGCCGATACCGGCTACGGCAACGCGGTGAACGTTTATCACACGGTGCAGGCTTACATTCGCGCCGGCGCCGCGGGGCTGCACATCGAAGATCAAGAAGCGCCGAAAAAGTCGGGGACCCACGCCGGTCGCCGCTTGATCTCGCGCGAAGAAGCGATCGGCAAATACAAAGCCGCCGTGGCGGCGAAAAAAGAACTCGATCCGGATTTTGTGATTTGTGCGCGTTGTGATTCCATCGGATCCGAAGGCGGCGGTTTCGAAGACGCGGTCGACCGCAGCATCGCTTATGTCAAGGAAGCCGGCGTCGATGTGATCTGGGTGAATACGCTGCGCACGCGCGAAGAAATCGCCTTGGCCTGCCGGCGTATCCCTGCGCCGGTGATCGCGCCTTATTACGGCGCGCGACCGTCGCCGACGTTTGAAGAGTTTCAAAAACTCGGCGCTGCCGCGGTGTTGTATCCGAGCCTGACCACCGCCAACGGTTTGCAGGCGACATGGGAGCTACTACACGAATTCAAGGAGCGCGGTCCAGTGGTGCTCGAGGAGTGGAACAAGAAAGCCGAAGCGAGTAAATGGGGCATGGTGCCGCGTACGCATGATCCACTTCTTCCCGCGAATAAAATCATGCAGCTAGAGGACGATTTCATTCCGAAGGACCTGCAGCGCGATTATGCGAAAACCTTCGGTCATGATCGGCATTAGGGTGAAGAAACGTAAGGGGTGAAGGGCAAGGGGTGAGGAGTTCCCCTAACCTCTGACGATTATGCCGAATGGCTCTGCGCGTGATCCGTGTTACCAAGAAAAATCCTGCGGGTCGCTATTCGCAATTTGTTGCTTGGCTGTCTCATGTAGATTGAGCCCGCTTGCCGCAGCACTGATCGCATAGAGCAAATTGTGCAATTCTTCACCACCCGCTCGAGAAAATTGGACGAGCGATACTTGACCGGCACCACCGACCCGGCGATTGGGCGAATGGTCTTTTATCCGTCGCCATGCGTTCTGCATGGTCTTGCGCATGAATTCCTGATCCGTGGTCTCGTCGACGGCGAACACGACGCGCTGCAGCGGCGCGAGATTGAAAAGCTCGTTGATTTCGAAAACGCAGCCACCGTTGCTTTCGCTAAAGCCGCGCAGGTCCATCAACACGGCGTCGCTGTCGTCGGCGAGCCGGGCCAAAGTCATTTTCCAAGTATCGTCGTGGCAGAAAAACTCGGTGACGCGAAACTGTCCTTCCCCGTCGGGTTCCAAGTCCATCTGATCGATACGCAGGTCGAGAGCGCCGCCGGAATCGATGAAGCGGCGGTCTAGCTTTCCACTCACGAAGTCGAGAAATTCATGGGGCTCAATCGTCGACGTGGCCAAATCGGGCCCGGCGATCATCTGCATGCTGCCGACGGTGCGCCAGGATTTGCCGAGGGTGTCGTACAGACTCTCACTGCGCTTGCCGAGAGCGAAGACCCGGAGAAACAGCAGCCGGGGGCCGTGCGTTTTCGCGCGCCGCGCGATTCCGAGCGCACGAAACAA
>VBKX01000544.1 GCA_005879435.1 Deltaproteobacteria bacterium | reverse complement strand
CGGAACGCGCCATCGTTGCCGAGTCAAATCTCGCGGGGTGACGGAGTCCAGGTGTTAAAACTGTTTGCTAACCGGATGACGAACTACCTCACCGCGGCTCCTCGAAGACACCCGCTCGTGCGCCTGTTCATTCTTTTGGTTTTAATTTTGCCCGTGCTGCTCGTCGCGATCGTGAGCTACCTGACAACCGAGCGCGACCTCACGGATTCCGCTTTCTCCAGGCGGCAAACGATCGCTTATCTGGCGGCCGCTATTGTCAAAGAGAAACTCCACCCGCGTGCGCTTTCGTCAACTGGTTGCGGCAAAAAAATGGACAGAGGCGAGCGAAATTTTGACGGATGTCCCGAAAGACTTTCCCTTCATTGAGACGGTATTTCTGAGCGACCCCGAAGGGACGCTCATGGCCAACGTGCCCGAGCTTGCCGACACCGTCGGTACGAACCGGGCCTACCGCGATTGGTATCACGGCGTGAGCCGCGATTGGAAACCCTACGTCTCTGAAGTTTATCAAAGATTAGCTCCACCGCGGACCAATATAATCACCATCGCTCTCCCCATCCGAGCGCAGGATGCGGCGACCGTAACGGGTATCCTGGGTCTTCGAGTCCGGCTCGAGAATTTTCGGGAATGGATCAAAGACATCCAGGTCGGACCGTAGAAAAGGGCAGCTGGTGGCCCATCCTCAGTTCCTGCCACAAGGACAGATTACTAATTTTTCCGAGGTGCCGGTTGTCGCCAAGGCCTTGCGCGGTGAGAGTGGGGTCGAAGTCCAAGTCAACCCGATTGAAAAAGAAGAGCGGGTCTCCGCCTACGAGCCGGTGACGGGCTATGGCTGGGGGGTTATCGCAACCCAGCCGACGGCCACTGCCTTTGCTCTCAGGCGCAACGCGTTGAATCGCCTGGTCTTGATCTACGGAATTATCGTTCTGCTGAGTGGCGGCTTGGCCGCTGCGATTTTGAACAACTTGGCGCAGCGCAAAAAAGCCGAGGAAGAGCTCCGGGAAAAGAATGCCGAACTGGAAAGGCAATCGCGGCGCGTCGAGGAAGCAAACCGATTGAAGAGCGAGTTCCTGGCGAACATGTCGCACGAGTTGCGCACGCCGCTCAACGCCATCACCGGATTTTCCGAACTGATGATCGATGGCAAAGTAGGCCCGATTTCATCCGAGCAAGCGGAGTTTCTCGGCGATATCTTGAGTAGCTCCAAGCATCTCCTGGCACTGATCAACGACGTGCTTGATCTTGCCAAAGTCGAGGCCGGTAAGATGGAGTTTTATTCCGAGCCGGTGAGCCTTACGAAACTCATCGGTGAAGTGACGGAAACTTTACGCGCCATTGCGGCGGGAAAAAAGATCGTCATCGGGACGGACGTCGCGGCGGAGGTCGATCAGGTCAGCACTGACCCGGCGAAGCTCAAACAGGTTCTGTATAACTACCTTTCCAACGCGCTCAAGTTCACCCCCGAGGGAGGGACAGTGATCGTCCGCGCCAGGCCGGAGACGAGCAGCTCTTTTCGGATCGAGGTCGAAGATAACGGCATCGGCATTCGCGATGAGGACATTGGAAAGCTTTTCAGCGAGTTTCGGCAGTTGGACAGCGGGATCGCCAAGAAAAGTCAGGGCACCGGGCTCGGCCTGGCGCTCTGCAAACGGATGGTTGAAGCCCAAGGAGGATCGGTCGGCGTGCAAAGCACCTTCGGTAAAGGCAGCGTCTTCTATATTGTCTTGCCGCGCTTTGGTGACCGTGAGGAGCCTCTCGTTGAACCAACCAACTTGTACCTGACCGAAACTAGCGCGCCTACGATACTGATCATCGAGGACGGTGAGCAGGATCGCGAATGGCTATCACGCACTCTGGCCGAGGCCGGTTACCGCATTGAGACGGCGGCCACTGCGGCCGAAGCGCTGGCCCAGTGCCGAGAAAAGTCGTTCGACGCCATCACGCTGGATCTCATTCTACCTGACATGGGGGGTTGGGAATTGTGTCACGCGATCCGGAACGAAGGACGGAATCATAAGACACCGATCATCGTGGTATCGGTCGTCGGCAAAAATCAAACCACGCAAGCCTTTCCAATATCGGACTACTTGGTCAAGCCCGTCGAGATCGAAGATTTACTCGCCGCGCTTCGACGCGCCCGCGTGCAGCCGGGCGACAAAAGAAAAGTGCTGGTTGTCGATGACGATCCCAAGATCCTCAAGCTGGCCGAGATCGCTCTTAAGCAATTGGATTGCGCAGCGCTCTGCGTCTCCGGCGCGGAGGGCGGCCTCAAAGCCGCTGAACACGAACAATTTGCGGCCGTTGTTCTCGACCTTCTCATGCCGGGGACCGACGGTTTTGAATTTCTCGAGCGCTTCCGCCAAACCCCACGGGGCGTCTCGACGCCCGTCATTATCTGGACCAACAAGGAGATCACCCCTGAAGATCGTCTGCGACTTCAGTTGTCGGCGCAGAGCATTGCCCTGAAGAGCCACGGCGGAGTGAGTGCTGTTCTTAGAGAGCTACAGCGCCATCTCCGTCCCGAGGCGCCAACGTGACGACTCGAGGGATTTAACGATATTGTCTAGCCATGATCCCCAGCAAGATCAGGATGTAAACAAAACACGAGAACAAAGGCCGCCATCGAAAGATGGTAATGATTGCTATGTTAGGGCGCCAACACATTCCCGTTTACAGACGCAACACTAAGGAGTTGGTCATGAACGTCGATTTAAGGTTTTGGGGTCCGGGAACAACCTGGCTCACAGCCGTGCTGCCATCCGGCGGCAGCCTCCCCGAAGATGTTTGGCGCAGAAGATATTCTTTCCTGCTCGGCCTGACCTGGTTTCACGCCGGCATCATCGCGCTCGTAGGCCCCGTGCTCGGGTACAGTT
>VBKX01000088.1 GCA_005879435.1 Deltaproteobacteria bacterium | reverse complement strand
TGATCATCTTGACGATCTCGTCGGGTTTTTCTTTCATTCTCTGCGTGTGCACGGCGAGTCCGCCGAGGGGGATGTTCATGATCTCGTTGAAGGACATCAATTGATTAAAGCCGCGCTTGGTGGCGAAGTTGCTAAACGGCGGCACCAACATGGCGGCCTGCACGGCGCCGCTTTCCATGGCGGCGAAGCGTGTCGCGCTGCCGCCGATCTGCAGAAAAGTCACGTCCTTTTCAGGGTTCATCCCGTGCTTGCGCAGGATCATGATCGCTTCACTGTGCGGCGTGCCGCCAAAACTGCTGATGCCGAAGTTTTTCCCTTTGAGGTCTTCGACTTTCTTAATGTTCGGAGCGGTTACCAGGTAGTGATCCGACCCGTTCATGGCGGACATCACGATGCGCACGGGCAAACCCGTGAGCGCCGCGCCGACGAAGTTGGAAAACGTGCCGCCGTAGTCGACGTTGCGCGCAACCACGCCGTTCACCACGACCTGATTTTGCATGATCACGACGATCGCATTGAGACCTTCCGCTTTGAAAAATCCCTTTTCTTCGGCGATGACGAAGGGCAAGGAAGTGCTGCCATTGCGGGTGGTGAGGCCCAGGATGATCTTTTCTTGAGCGGATGAAAATTGGACCGATAAGACAAATGGAACCCATAACAGGAATAGAGGGTTTCGCAGGCGTGTCATACTCATGAAACTTCCCCGTTCGGTGACGATGGTTGCCGGTCAGCGGCTCTTCAGACGTTCCGCGTCGATGCGCGTGTCCCACAGCACGGCGTCGCCGCCCAGCGTCGGGCTGAACATGTCGACTTGCAGCTGCGTGGCGCAGCCGGGGCAAGTGTAAATATGATACTCGCCGATGTATGGCTCGCCGGACGGGAGCGGCGGCATCACTTCACTCAAGTGCGTGACGCGATGAAGCGCGTAGAGTTTGTAGTTCTCTGCGGCGTTGCAGAGCAGATGACCGCAGCGCGCGCAGCGGATCACCTTTTGTTTGCCGTCTGTCGAGATCTCCAAAGCGGCGTGAAATTTGAGCAGCCGGCGCCAGCCGTTTTGCTGCCGGGCTGAAACGCTGCTGGTTTTTCCGGAAACCGGTTGCGCATCGCGCCTTCGCTGGTCGCGAATTTCGCTGCGGCGCGCTTCCGTCGCCGGGCCATCGATCGCTTTTCCATCTGCGGAGAGAATCACCCCGTAGATCCGCTCGGCGATTGCTCGACTCAGCCAGCCGCGGCCAAAATCCTCCAGCACCGCCTGGGGGTCACGGTCGATTGGATCGCCGAAGCCGCCGCCGCCGGCAACGTAGTCGACGAGCAAGCTTCCTTCCGGTAACGAAACTCGTTCCGGCACGCCCTCCGGTAGAAATGATTTTCCCCACTGGCCCGCGCGCATGGTGTGACCGGTCGGGTGCTCGCCGTTTTTAACTCTGGCGAGGACCTCCAATCCAGCTTCAACCATGACGCGTGTCGCACCGATACCGGTCGGAAAGCCGCCAGCCAAGCCGAAGCCGCCTTGCGCTACGCCGCCATAGGGTTTGTAGTCGACGCTGCAATCCTTCGAGCCGTAGATCAGATAGATGCGATAGCTGCCGAGGCCGCCGCGGTGTTGGCCGAAGCCGCTGCCGTCGGGATTGTGCGAACGCGTAAAATAGAGAAAGGGATATTGCATCTCGATGCGCTCGACGTCGGTGATGCCCGCCGAGGGAATATTCATGTGGCCGCCGGTATTGACGCCGTCGCGGTGCGGCGCGGCGCCCATGCCGGCGCCGTGAATATCATAGAGGCCCTGAGCGACGGCGATACCTTCGCGGGTGTGGCCGCCGTAGAAATAGCCGGGACCGCCGACGAATTCCAAATTTCCCGTCGTCGACGCATTGACGTCGTCGTAGCGTCCCGAGGCATAGATCATCTTTGCCACGGCTTCACAGACGGTGGAGACGAGCACGTTGCCGATGCGCGGTCCTGCGCCACAGGCCGCGGGATATTTACAATTGAGGATGCTGCCTTCAGGCACGTGAATTTTCACCGGGCGCATCTTGCCGTCGCTCCAGGGCACGTCCCAGAAAAGCGTGTTGGTGAGGGCAAGCGCAAGGTGCGCGATCGTGCTGGGCAAGGTGGAGTTGTGATCGGTGTCGGTTTGCGGACTGGTGCCGGTGAAATCGAAATGCAACTCGTCGCCCTTTTTTGTCATCGTGCAGTAGAGCTGCTGCGCCACCGATTTGCGCGTCTTGCGATCGAGCGTGGTGACGTACTGGCGAGTAATCCAGGTGCCGTCAGGCATGGAGCGCAGCTTGGCGCGCGATTTGGCCTCAGAATCTTCGATCATTTTCTCGCCGGCGCGCTGAACGAATTCGAG
>VBKX01000548.1 GCA_005879435.1 Deltaproteobacteria bacterium | reverse complement strand
GTCCACTGCGGCTCATCTCTATTACGTCGAGTTGATCATCCACACGCTGCCGTGGTTCGTCGTCATGTCGATTCAGATCGGCGCTGAGGGAACCTTCGGTCCGGCGGCTGCGGCGATCGGCAACGGTTTGATAAAGAATTACCAGATGAATCCAGATGACGTTCGCTTTTTCACCGTCCATTCGGAAGCGGATGAAGATCATAGCAGCCTTGCCGAAGAGATCGCGGTTCGCTACCTCCACTCGCCGTCCCTGCAGGACCAGACGTACAAAGCGACTTTCCGGCGCATGGAATTGTTGTATGACATTTGGTCGATCGACGGATTCTAATAATTATCAGAAAGAGCGATGCCGAAACTCACGTTAGGATTCATCTCCGCTTTCAACGAGCGGGTCGAGCCGCTGATGAACGGAACGATCAAGGCGGAAGGAATAGAATTAATTCCGACCTATTCGCATCCTGCCGAAACGTTCTGGCGCCAGCTCAAGTTCGGCGAATTCGAAGTCGCCGAGATGTCGATGTCGTCTTTTTTGATCGCCAAGTCCCAGGGCGCCGACATGATCGCGCTGCCGGTCTTTCCGAGCCGCCGCTTGTTCCAAACCGAGCTTTCCTACCACGTCGACTCCGGCATCACGAAACCGGAAGATCTCGCCGGCAAAAAACTGGGCGTGGCGGAGTATCAGCAAACTGCGGCACTGTGGATCCGCGGGATCTTGGAACATGACTTCGGCGTCTCGCAATACAAGATTCACTGGTACATGGAACGCAGCGAGGCGATGAGTCACGGCAGCGCCACCGGTTTCAAGCCGCCGCCGGGCATCTCTTTCAATCGCATCGCTCAAAACAAAAGCCTCGCATCGACACTCCTAGAAAACGAACTGGACGTAGCTCACGTCGCGAGTCCCTGGGTGCTGCAAGCGAATGCGCTGGATCGATCGAGCCGTATCGCCGGCAAAGGCGATTGGAGCAAAATCAAGCCGTTGTTTCCGGACCGCATGGCCGAGGGCGCGCGCTTTTATAAAAACCACGGTTTTCTTCCGGTCAATCACGCCTTTAATCTTTATACCGGCTTTGTCAAAGCCAAGGCGCTGGCGCGCGAAAAATTGCTGGAGCGCATTCCCAGCGCGCTTTTCTTTGGACCGGAGTACGCCGCGATGACGCGTGAAATAATCGGCGACGATCCGTTTCCCTTCGGCATCAAGGCCAACAAAGCGATGCTCGATACGATCATCGGTTTTTCACACGAGCAAGGACTCACGCCGCGCAAGATGAAGATCGAGGAACTCTTTGCCGAGCAAACTCTCGGCTTATGACAGATTTGCAGGCGTACGGCCTGCCGTGCCTCCTAGGGACGAAAAACAGATCGCCCGATCGCACTACAAAGAGGAAAATGAGATGTCGGAACTAACGCTAAGTTTCATTTCCAATTTCAATGAGCGCGTCGAGCCGCTCATGAACGGCACGATCAAGGCCGACGGCATCGACCTCATCCCGACCTATTCCCACCCGTCGGAGACTTTTTGGCGCCAGCTTAAATTTCAGGAGTTCCAAGTCGGCGAAATGTCCATGTCCTCGTACCTGATCGCCCGCTCGCGCGGCGTGGACATGATTGCTATTCCGGTTTTTCCGAGCCGGCGCTTTTTTCACGCCGAGCAGTCCTATCACGTCGATTCCGGGGTCAAGGAGCCCGGCGATCTCGTGGGCAAGCGGATCGGCGTCGGCGAGTACCAACAGACCGCGGCCCTGTGGGCCCGCGGCGTATTGGACCACGACTTCGGCGTATCGCAGTACAAAGTCGACTGGTACATGGAGCGAACCGACGAGCTGAGCCACGGCGGCGCCACCGGCTTCACCCCGCCGCCGGGAATATCGTTCCACCGCATTCCGGCGGAAAAGAGCCTGGCGTCCATGCTCGTCAATCATGAGATCGATGCGGCGCCCATCGCGGGTCACTTGTCGCGAGCGTTTAATGTCATCGATCGCTCGACCCACATTCGCGCCAGCGAAGGCGATTGGTCCAAAGTCAAACCTTTGTTCCCCGACCAGATCGCGGAAGCCAAACGCTTCTTTTCGAAGTATGGCTTCGTTCCGGTCAACCATACCTACACGATCCGCGGCGATGTCTACCGGGCGCATCCGGAAGTGGCGGTCAAATTGTACGACGCCTTTGTCGAAGCGAAAGCGTATGCGATCGAAACTCTGCCCGAGTGCATACCCGCCGCCCTCGTATTCGGTCCCGAATACCTGGCCATGACCCAGGAGATTCTGGGCCACGATCCATTTCCTTATGGCGTGAAAGCCAACCTGGCGATGCTCGATACCGTTACCAGCTATTCCCATGAACAGGGGCTCACGCCGCGAAAAATGAAGGTCGAGGAGTTGTTCGCCAAAGAAACCCTCGATCGTTAGATAAGACTCCACTTGGGACACGATTGAGGAAAACGAAATGCCGAAACTACGACTGAGCTTTATTTCCGCGTTCAACGAACGAGTCGATCCGTTGATGAAGGGCGTTGTTCAGGCCGAGGGCGTCGAGATCGTCCCGACCTATTCGCACCCGTCGGAAACTTTTTGGCGCCAACTGAAGTTTCAGGAATTCGAAGTCGGCGAGATGTCGATGTCGTCTTATCTAATTGCCCGTGAGCGCGGCTTCGATCTGATCGCCTTGCCGGTCTTTCCGAGCCGTCGACTCTTCCACACCGAACTCTCTTACAATACCGACTCCGGCATCAAGAAGCCGGAGGATGTCGTCGGCAAGCGGATTGGCGTCGGCGAATATCAGCAAACCGCGGCGCTGTGGCAGCGCGGCATTCTCGAACATGATTTCGGCGTGTCACAGTACAAAGTTCACTGGTACATGGAAAGAACAGAAGAACTTAGCCATGGCGGCCAGACGGGATTTACTCCGCCGCAAGGGATTTCATTTCAGCGCATACCGACCGACAAGAGCATGGCGTCGATGCTCGTGAACAACGAATTGGACGTCGCCGCGATCAACAGCCCGTGGAAACATATGCCCAACGTCATCGGCCGCTCGCACCGCATCCCCGGAGCGGACGGTGACTGGAGCAAGGTGAAGCTACTCTTTACCGATCGGTTGGCCGAAGGCGCGCGCTTCTTCAAGAAATGGGGTTTTCTGCCGGTCAACCATACCTACACCATTCGCGGCGACATTTATAAGAAGTATCCCTGGGTGGCGTTTAATCTCTATACCGGCTTTGTAAAAGCCAAGGAACATTTTAATTCGAAGCTGATCGATAGTATTCCGAGCGCGCTTTTCTTCGGCAAAGAATATCTGACAAAAACGCGAGAGATGTTCGGCAACGATCCTTATCCCTACGGTGTGAAAACGAATCGAAAGATGATTGAGACGCTCATCAACTTTTCACACGAGCAAGGACTGATCACAAAGAAGCCGACTATTGAAGATCTGTTCGCTCAGAGCACACTGGAGCTGTAGGAGAACGATATTGGAGTGATGGAAAATTGGAGCGTTGGAGTAATGGGTCGGACAGAAATTGAGCGTGTCGAATTACTGCGGCA
>VBKX01000547.1 GCA_005879435.1 Deltaproteobacteria bacterium | reverse complement strand
TGAGGCGTCGGCTTCGAAGAGACCACGGGTATGGTCTCCAACGCGGTGAAGATGGATCAGAAGGAAGTCGTCGCGGCGCTCAAGCGACTATAGGCAAATCACAGCGATGATCCGGAGTATAAAAAGCTCCGCAAAGATTTGCCAAAGGAGTGGCCGATCTAAGAAACAGTTTTGCGTCTCAGGTATCGAGTCGATTCAGCGGAACTAATTCACTTCTTGACGCTGTTTCTTCCCCTTTGCGGGACTATGTCGCAATGAGCAAGAATCCGATGGATGTCATGCAGAGCGCAGCGAAGCATATCGCATTTTCGGTCGTCTAGGAGGACGAGATCCTTCGGCAGAGTTTATCCTGAGCGTAGTCGAAGGGCCTCCGGATGCCATTCCGACACAGCCTCGCAGAGGGAGAGGCTTACACACGAGGCCGCAATCGCGCCTTCGGTTGGCGCAAATTTAAATTCTTAACACCGCTCCAGAACTCTCTCTTTCCGGTCATCGCCTGCACGTGTCCGTCCCATTCCAGCGTAAAGGCGGTCAAGCCGAGCTTCACTGCAGCGCGGACTTTGTTTTGTGTATCTTCGTCCTTCGCCAATAATCGAATCGCATCGATCTGACGGCTGCCGTGACCCTCGTCTTCGTCGGCGTGGAGTTTGTAAGTTTCCGCGGCGCGCGGCGAGAAGCCGTAGTAGCCGGTCAGCTCGCGATAGACTTTATCGGATATCTTGCCCGCTCCGCCGAGCTGACTTTCGACGAAGGCCAGCATCGCGACGCCTTCGAGCGCGGAACGGCGCTGGCAGCAGCCGAGGATCATCTCGATCGCCGCCAGCGTACCCGGTGCCGGCTCTGCATTGTCCGCCTCTTCACGCGAGATGCCGCCTTCTTCGAGGAACTGCAGCATGATGTCCATGTGAGTTTGTTTGCCGCCGAGCTCTTCCATGAAGTTTTCCAGCACGGTATCCATCACGGTATATTCCTTGGCGCTAACGGCATTAATCGCCATATAACCAAAGAAAATCGGGTTGGTGCGCACCCTCAAATAGTGTTGCACTTCGCCAAATATAATTTGCTCCCGGCTCCAGCGGTGCTTGATGATGCCATCGAACCAAGGGTGCTGCACCATCGGCACTTCGTCGGCGAAACTCCAAAGCTCGGTAATGAATTCATCGGGCGTCATAGAGAAGCATCTAACTCACTCGGGCGATAATGTCTATCCGAAGCGCTTTTATTGACCCGCCTTGTCCAATCGACGCAGTGATGTGAAAAGGGCAATTCGCGAAATCCACCGCATTCCCCAACCTCAAGGCTTGGTTTATTTAAACGTATCTAATACTTGAAGTTGTGTTTTCTGTTCCGCGAAAACTAGCTGCGGACGAAGTTAAGCGCCCCGCGGTTAAAGGTGGTGTGACTTCGACTTCCGTTGCTTCTGCCAACACGTTTAGTGACGAAAGGGCATCCGGTCGCGGAAGCGTGAAGCGAGCAGATCACGCAATGCTTTTAGTGGAGCTTTTGGTTTAATAAATTCTGCGATGAAGAATCCGATGAACGCATAAAGGATCGTCATTTCCTGTTTTATGGATACAAAAACACCCGTCATCTCGTTTACGAGCAATCCGATGATTATAAAGCAAAAAGCGACCTTAGTTTCCGAGACGATCTTTTTGAGAGCAGCCCAATTTGCGCGCAAACAAATGCGCAGCACGACTGCGTAACAGAGAAGCAATAAGATAATCAATACGGCGGTCAGTCCCCAATTGGCTGACCCGGAACTGCTCCAAAGTACGATGGGACCCATGGTAGACCATAGTCCCAAAGCCCCCCACAGAAACCGCCGGAATGCCAACCTAAGTGAATCGACAAGTTTTGTTGTCATTGGCTGCCTTCTGCCGAACCACAAATCGTGCAATAATCACCGCTGCTGTTATCACATTAGCGCCGTAAGGCATTAGAGCTGATGGGAAATAGATTGAACACCACGTCCATTCTCACGTTCAGAAATATCACATTCGGCCCCGGCGGCGGGCCGTTTCTTAACGGATCGTCGTTTATTCTTTGATCGCTCGAACCATTGTCACCACACTCTTGTTGACGGCCAGGAAAGGAGCGTCCCATTTCATGTCGGGATCGGGTAGTGCTTCTACATTCACGTTTGTCAGCGCGAGAAACGCTTTCTCCGGACTGTTCAGGAAGTCCGACAGCCGCGCACTATAGCCATCCTTGCCCGCTAATGGCACGAAAAGCGTCCCGCGAATCTTATAGGTGTCGGTGAGTATTTCAACTTCAACCTGTTTGCCTTTGAACTTCGATACGACTTCCGCCATTGCCTGCCTCCTTTGCGGGCGCCTACGCTGCCGGCGGCGCTATTGTCTCATTCCAGCGGACAAAAAGAAAATTATCAGAAGTTTCTCGACAAGAACACTTTAGAACCAGTCGAGCTTCACAGGAAGACTTTAGATCTGACCTGTTTGCTCGCCGCGAAGGAGCACATAGGCGAAATCGCTCGTTCGCAAATCAAGCGCCTTGGGGAGGGTGCCGGTGCGCAGCATCCAGTCGTGCGCCACGAGGTTCGATAAACTGTCCGGGTTTGAGATTGGGCGAGTAGAACGGCCCGGTCCAGCCGTTTTTCGACCAACCAGATGTGCCGGCGGGCCAATTTTCAGGAAACTAGTAACATTGTCACCATCTCATCGTCTACCGGTCAATGGCCCCTTTCATTGACAATCACCGGTCGGCAGTTTACCTTTATAAAAACACCTTTGTTTTCATTTCATTAGATAGAAGTTGCCGGATGGAAACCTACGATAGCAAGACGGCGAGCCGGATCGTCGGTGTCAGCCTGCGCCAACTACAATACTGGGACGAGCAGGATTTTCTCCGGCCTTCGGTAAAGCCCGCCGAGGGGCGAGGAACCAAGCGTCTATACTCGTTCAATGACCTCATTTGCCTCAAGGTCGTGAAGGATCTCACGCGCCACGGTTTCAACCTGCAAAAAATCCGCCGTTGCGTTAAGCCACTAAAGGAAAACTCGTCGCAGACCGAGCGTCCGGCTCAGTCGCTAAAGTATTTGACCGACGGCGAGGACCTTTTTGTCATTACGAGCGATCGGCAGAAGATTCTCGCTGCCATGGAACATCAGTTCGTGCTGTCGTTGGGGATCGGCAATTTGGTGCGCGAGTTGAACCGTGAAGCGCACCGCGCCGCACCGAGTCAAAAATCTGGGAAAAAATCCCAGCAACCCGAAGAGCGGCGTAGCGGCTCTGCCTAGGCGATTATGGAAACCATCAAAGTAACCCCGATGATGCGGCAGTATCTGGAAATCAAAGATCGTTATCAAGATGCGATCCTGTTCTTCCGTCTCGGCGACTTTTACGAGATGTTCTTCGAAGATGCTCATACAGCGTCGAAGATTCTCGATATCGCGCTGACAGCCCGCCACAAGACCGAAGACGGCTCGGTGCCCTTGTGCGGTGTGCCCTATCATGCGGCTGAGCCGTATATTCAAAAATTGCTCGAAGCCGGTCACAAAGTTGCCGTTTGTGAGCAGATGGAAGATCCCGTGAGTGCGAAAGGGATCGTGAAGCGGGAAGTGGTGCGGGTGATTACCCCCGGGACGGTCACCGCGGCAGAAGGGCTCGACGCCCGCGGCAATAATTTCTTGGCGGCAATATGGAAAGGCCAAGGCGGCTTCGGATTGGCTTCCACCGATGTCACCACGGGCGAATTTCGTTTTACCGAGATTGCTGAGGAGCAGTCGCTCTTGGACGAGCTCGGCCGCATCCATCCGAGCGAGCTGTTGTTGGCGAGCCGCGATGGCCGCTTGCGTGAGCGTCTCTATAAGGAATATCCGCTCATTCATTTCACATCGGTTAGCGACGAGCTGTTCAGCGACGCGGCGAATACCCGAATGGCGGCGATTAACGCAGCCAGCGCGCAAGAATTCGTCGACGGTTTGCGCGCCGCATCAGCCATCTTGGGCTATCTGGAGGCGAACGCGACGGAGTCGCTGAAGCTGATCGGCGATCTCGAACCCTACCAAGTTTTCCATTACCTCGTATTGGACGAGGCGACACGGGCGAATCTCGAGCTAGTCGCCAATTATCAAGGCGATCGTCATGGCTCCTTGCTGTCCATCCTCGATTGCACGCTGACTTCGATTGGCGCACGCCGGCTGCGCCGTTGGCTTTTGTATCCCTTGCTTGATCCGAAGGAGATTGGCGCGCGTCTTGACGGCGTGCAAGAGCCGTCAAGAATTGAAATCTGGATTAGCGAAGATTCAGGACCTGGAAAGGCTCGCGGGTAGAGTTGTCTCCGGCAGCGCTCTGCCGAAGGATTTGATCGCCATCAAGGGCACCTTGCGCGCCGTAAATGAGATTCGCGCTCAGCTCGCAGACTTCCGTGCGACAATTCTCACGCGTATTCGCGGCGATTTGGCGGAGCTCCCGGAGGTTGTCGATCTGATCGATCGCGCCGTTGTCGATGATCCGCCGTTTTCCATCAAGGACGGCGGCTTTATTCGCGCGGGGTTCGACGCCGAGTTGGATGAGATACGGGGTATTCGCACACATGCGAAGGAATGGATTCGGCAGTTTGAAGCCGGCGAGCGGCGGCGCACCGGCATAAATTCGCTCAAGGTGCGTTACAACCGGGTGTTCGGCTACTACCTCGAAGTGACTAATTCCCACCTGAAGTCGGTGCCGTCCGATTATTTGCGCAAACAGACGCTGGCCAATGGCGAGCGCTACATCACGCCGGAGCTCAAAGAGTACGAAGCCAAGGTCCTCAACTCAGAAAGCCTGATGGAAAAACTCGAGGGCGCCATTCTAACCCGCGTGCGCGAGCAGATCGCCGCCTACTATCCGGCATTGAAAGAAGTCAGCGACGCATTGGCGGACTTGGATGTGTTGGTCTCTCTGGCGGAGGTCGCCGAGGCGCGCCATCTCATCCGGCCCGAGATCGACGCCGGAGTGTGCTTATCGATTCGCGACGGGCGCCATCCGGTCGTCGAAGCCGCTGTCGGCCGCGGCGCGTTTGTCCCCAATGATTGTTTGATCGATCCCGAATTGCAACAAATCATCCTTCTCACCGGCCCGAATATGGCCGGCAAATCCACGTACATGCGCCAGATAGCGCTGATCGTGATCCTCGCCCAAATGGGCAGTTTCGTGCCGTGCGCCCAAGCGCGCATCGGCATCGTTGATCGCATATTTACGCGCATCGGCGCCACGGACTCGTTGGCGCGCGGCGAGTCGACGTTCATGGTGGAGATGAAAGAGACCGCGAATATTCTACACCATGCAACCAGCCGGAGCTTGATCCTGCTCGACGAAGTGGGGCGTGGCACCAGTACATTCGACGGCATCTCGATTGCCTGGGCGGTTGCAGAATCGCTGCATGACGTCGACTGCCGGCCGCGGACGCTTTTTGCCACCCACTATCATGAGCTCACCGACTTGGCGCAATCGAAAGAGCGGCTCAAGAACTATAACTTTGCGGTGAAGGAATGGCACGGCGAAATTATTTTTCTGCGCAATCTGGTCGAAGGCGCGGCGAGCCACAGCTATGGCATTCACGTGGCGCGCCTGGCCGGGATGCCGCTGAACGTCATCGCCCGCGCCAAAGAGATCCTCGCTCGACTCGAAGGCAGTCATGACCGTAAGGTGGACGATTTCGAGCTGCGCGACCTGACCCTATGTGCCGTGCCGGCGCAGATGGGCCTGTTCAATTCCTCCGACGACGTTTTACGCGACCGCTTGAGCCGTTTGGATCTGTCCATCATGACGCCCATAGAAGCGATGAACGTTCTTCATCAGTTGACCGAAGAGGCAAAAAAATGATGCGTCCGAAGGCGGGTGCTCTGATGAAACAAAGAATAATTTATCATTTAGCTGTCTTGGGTCTGCTCGCGATGGCGACGTCATCGCCGCTGATGCGCCCAGTTTTGGCGCAGAATCAGAAAACGGATACGATGAGGGAACAGGGCCGGGCCGGACCTTCGGCGATACCGGCAAGACCGAACGACGGCGAACCGGTTGCGAACGGTGCGCCGTCCAGAGGCGCGGAAGAGGAGAGACCAAGCGCCCGACAGCCTTCCGACAAAGTCCAAGTAACCGCCCTGCGTTTTTTATCCTGGAACGGTTACACACGGATTATGCTGGATCTGTCTCGGGAAACGCAATATCAAGTGCGCCGTTTGAGAGAAGATCCGGCGAAGGGAATACCGCCGCGAATTTATATCGACATCCTTGGCGCCCGGTTAGCGCTCGCTTCCAAGGAGCCGTTGCCGGTGGAGGATGGACTTCTGCGCCAAGTCCGTCTGGGCCAGTACAGCGGCGATGTCGTGCGTGTGGTGCTGGATATGAACAGCGTTCGAGATCACAACGCTTTCCTTCTCGCCGACCCCTATCGCCTGGTGATCGACGTTTACGGAACGAAAGCTCAAGAGCGCTTAGCAGGCAGGGAATTACCAGCGACACCAGCGTCGAGCGGACGTAAAATTACGGCGCAAATAAACAAGCCGAGCGCTCCGCCCCAGGCAAGTTCTGGCCTGCGAAAGATCGTGTTGGATCCGGGGCACGGCGGCAAAGATCCGGGAGCGGTGGGTCCGGGCGGGATAACGGAAAAAGACATCGTGCTCGCCGTCGCCAAAAAGTTAGCCGCGAAGCTGAAGAACGAAATGGGCATTCAGGTGGTCCTGACGCGCAAAGATGACCGTTTTATTCCGCTGGAAGATCGAACGGAACTGGCGAAAAAAGAAAACGGAGACCTGTTTATTTCGCTGCACATGAACGCCAGCCCGAATGCCGAGGCGAAAGGAATCGAGACGTATTATCTGGACAATACCACCGATGAAGCGGCGATTCGGTTGGCCGCCCGGGAGAACGCTACTTCACGCAAGAATATTTCGGATCTACAATTCATTTTGAGCGACATGACCCAAAATATGAAGCTCGAGGACTCGATCACGTTGGCCCACCGGGTACAAAATTCGTTGGTGAGCGGCATGACTAAGGTCATGGGCGACGTTAAAGACTTGGGAGTCAAAAAAGCTCTCTTTTACGTTCTTGTCGGCGCGCCCATGCCGAGCGTCTTGGTGGAAATGTTTTTTATCACCAACCGCGGCGAAGGCCGCGCTATGAACCAAGATAACTACCAAGACGCCATGGTCGAGGCGCTTTTTGAAGGCATTCAAAAATTCAGTCAATCCAATCTCATCGCCAAAACGCTTTAGGGATACTTGTCCATGGATGCGGTTGCCATCTCGCTCGCTCTGCTCGAAGAGGTACAGGCCGATCATCAGCTCAAACGTGCGGCGCGCCAATATGTCGATCATGGCCGGCGAACGCTATTTGACAGACACCGTGCGGGCACGGGCGGGCTGGAGGTCGCTTCGGCTTGGTCCACCGTCATGGATCACTTGATACGGCATCTGTTCGCGACCATCAGCGCCGAATATACCAATCAGTTTCCTGCGCCAAACCGGCGATTTGCTCTCGTCGCTCAAGGGGGTTATGGCCGGGGCGAGCTCAACCCTCAATCGGACATCGATCTGTTGTTTCTGTACGGCTGGAAGGTTTCACCGTTTGTCGAAACGGTGACCGAAAAGTTGCTTTATACTCTGTGGGACGCGGCGCTGCAGGTCGGCCATGCCACTCGGAGCATCAGCGAATGCGTGCG
>VBKX01000087.1 GCA_005879435.1 Deltaproteobacteria bacterium | reverse complement strand
CGGACAATTTAAATAGGTCACTAACAGGAACAGTGGCAAAACCATCGTTCCGGCAGGCAAAATTCGCTGGACGGATTTCATCGGGTAAGACTTCCTGCGTTCACTGGCAGCCGATAAGCATATAAAGGTAAGTGGTGACCACGTCAAGGACAACGAGTGGCCGAGATTGTATAATGAGCCCTGGTTCATTACAAAATTCGCTAGGCGATAAACAACAGGAGGCAATCTATGTCACTTGGCCGAGTCTTGGTCGAAGAGTTTCAACCCGAAGTGCTCAAATGGCTGCGCGAACGCGTGGATTTAGTGGTGGTCAATCCATGGGTCGAGCCGCAGCGCTGGGAATTAGAAGTCGTGCGCGCGGATGCGGTGATCAGCCGCAAGGGCAAAATCACGCGGGAGCAAATGGAGCGCAGCGCCGGACGGCTCAAAATCATCGCGCGCACCGGCGTCGGAGTCGATCCGTCGCGCGTCGATCTCGAAGCTGCTAAAGAATACCGCGTTTGGGTCACCAACCAGCCCGGCAGCAACGCAGTGTCGGTGGCGGAGTTGGTGTTCGGCCAAATGATTGCGCTGGTACGCCACACCCATGACGCGGATCGGGCTGTAAAGGAAAATCGCTGGAGCGACTATCTCAAATTCATCGGCACCGAATTGGCGGGCAAGACGCTCGGTATCGTCGGCATGGGCAATATCGGCATGCGCGTTGCTTTGCGCGCTCGCGCGTTTGAAATGGATTTGTTGGTCTCAGATCCTTACATTCCTGAGTCGCACGTGACCGCCATCGGCGGTAAATGGATCGGTTTGGATGAGCTGCTCACCGATGCGGACCTTGTCACGATTCACTGTCCGCTTAATCGGGAAACCAGGGGCATGATCGGCGCGAAAGAATTGGCGCTGATGAAACGATCGGCTTTTCTGGTCAACGCCGCGCGCGGCGGCATCATCGATGAGGACGCGCTTTGCACCGTATTGAAGCAGAGAAAAATCGCCGGCGCGGTGTTGGATGTCATCGCCAGCGAGCCGCCGGCAAAAGATCATCCACTCATAAAACTCGACAACGTGCTTTGGACGCCGCATTTGGGCGCGATGACTTTGGAAGCCTCGGAGCGCGGCGAATGGGGCGCGGCTCAAGAAGTCATTCGGGTGCTGGAAAGCAAACGGCCGAAAAATCCCGTGGTCGATGCCAAGGAGGCCCGCCTGTTACTGCCGGCGTGACGCATGGCAGTAGTTCAACGTTTAGAGGTTAAGGTTCAAGGTTAAAACGGAAATCATTGAACTTTGAACATCGAACCTGGAACTCATCTCAGTCACTTCAGCGGGTTCTTCAAGGGCGCTTTGCCGACGTCGACGGTGCCGTCGCCGCGTAGGTGCACGACGTTGACCGTGCCCGTGTATTCGGGTGAACCGGAATAGTGCGCGGCGATTTGCTCGCCGCCAACGGGCGTGGATTGATTCCAGTGGCCTAGAGCTATGTAGTCAGCGCCGGTTGCTATGAGCTCTTCGCGATGAATCAGCCAGGAGCCGATCAGCCGATTCGGATCGCGCACTTCGTCGACATAATGGCCGTGTGCGGCGGCGAGCTGCCAGCGCGTGGTGCGTGGCCGCGGATTGGCCAGGGGCGACATGTCGGTGTAGTCGAAATGAGCGTGACCCCAGATCTCCAATTCGTACTCGGGAAATAGCACGGCCTTGTCAACATTTAGCCCTAGAATCCTGACGTTGGAAATCTCGCCCAATCCGCCGCGGCGATAGACTGAATCGGGCGTGAGCGGGTCGTGATTGCCCGGCAGGATGACCACGGGTTTGCCGTACTCGCGCAGCATTTGCGCGGCGCGTTCGAGCAAATCCACCGGTTGTCGATGATTG
>VBKX01000543.1:1599-2678 GCA_005879435.1 Deltaproteobacteria bacterium | reverse complement strand
GCCCACTCGCGATTCACGGCAAGCACGGTGTTCGGATAATCCGGCAAGACTTCTTTCGAATCGCCGATCCTTCGCATGCCGGCATCCGTCGCTTTGACATCGAACGGCGGGGTCAAAATGGCAGCGTAGGTTTCGCCCTTGATCATCGACTCCAGCCGGGCGCCGGTGGCGCCGAGGGCGACGAGATCGTAATCACCTTTCGTCATATCCAAACCGTTAGCTAATAAGACGCGTCGCAAGACGAGAGCAAATGCCGTATCCACCGCGTCAGCGGCGAGTTTCTTGCCTTTGAGATCGCCCCACGATTTGATCTCCGGCCGGACAAACACCGGCAACACCGTCTTGTCCGAAATTTGTGCGATCGCGATGATCTCCGCGCCCTCTTTCCCCGACCATGCGAGCACGTTGTCGAACGCCGTCGACACGATATCGAATTTACCCTGGCTTACGCCGCGCATTTGATCCGTCGAGTTCGGCGTTGTCGTAATGTCGACTTCGAGACCTTCGGCAGCAAAGTAGCCGTTGACCCGAGCTGCAACCGTCGCCGAGTCTATGCGAAACACGTTTAGATGGATTTTTCGTAATTCCTTCTGCTGTGCGTGCACCGATTGCACCGCGAGCAACAGCACCGCAACCATCCCAGCCATGATCCCAAGTTTTTGTGCCATTCTTCACCTCCATAGAGTTGCTGAATAACCGCCGCAAATTAGTTCAATTAGGGTTTGGCTTCAAGATGAAAATTGCACGGCGTCTCAGTCGACGGCATAAAAGGGAAAAGGTACGAGATACTGAATCGCGTTTATCTTGAAAAAGACTGTGCCATCCGCTAAAGCCTGGGAGTGGACCAAAGGAGGATATGCCTGTGCAAGTCATCGATTCAGACGGACATCTACACGAGCCTTTCAATCTTTTCGATCGCTACATGGAGAAAGAATTCTATTCGGCGCGCCCCCGTATCGTCGACCTGCGCGATGAGCCTCGAGATACCGGACGTTGGCTGGTCGAGGGGCGGCTCGTACCTCGTCTGCCGTTTACCAAAGGCATGGGTGGAGGAGGTTTACGCTATCAGACGCCGCGCC
>VBKX01000543.1:0-1594 GCA_005879435.1 Deltaproteobacteria bacterium | reverse complement strand
TCGAAGGCCGCCTGCAGGACATGGATCGGATGGAAATCGATTTTCAGATCGTTTATCCGACGGCGCTGGTTTGGGTGTTCGATCTCGAAAACAAAGAGTTGGCCGCCGCGGTCTGCCGCGCCTACAACAATTATATCGCCGAGCAATGCGCCAAAGCGCCCAAACGGTTAGGCGGAGTCGCATTGGTGCCTATTCAGGATCCGCTCGCCGCGACCGAAGAAGTTAGGCGCGCCGTGCAAAAACTCGGGCTCAACGGTGTCGTCATTCCCGGCATCGTCGGCAACACGCCGCTTCACGCCAAGCAGTACATTCCCTTTTTCGAGACCATGAACGACCTCGACGCTCCCGTCGGATTTCACGCTGTCACCGGCATGCACTACACGCCCTGGGCGGACTGCTTCACCGACTTTTTCTCGACGCATGTAACGGCGATGCCGTTTTCAATGATGGTGGCGATGACGTCGCTGGTCCAAACCGGACTGCTAAAGACGCTGCCGCGTTTGCGCTGCGCGTTCCTGGAGATCGGCGCCAGTTGGCTGCCCTACTGGAATTGGTGGGTGGGAAAACACATCGAGCATGTCCTCGAACCGCGCGCCGGCCGCAAAGAGAGCGATTGGGGAAGAGAGCCCTACGAGTTGGCCGCCACAGTCCACGAGCCTGGTGAAGACATTTTGGAAGGCAGAATCTTAAGCGGCTTTGAAGGCGACGAGAATATGCGCTCGATCATCGATCAGCTCGGCAGCAAAGGATTCATGTATGCCAGCGATTATCCCCACAGCGATATGGATTGGGATCGCGTGCAAACGATCAAGGGGTCCGAGGCTCTAACAGGCGCGGAAAAAGCCGACCTGCTAGGTGAAAACGCCCGGCGCTTTTATAATTTGCGGATTTGAACTTGCTTCGTAATTCAACCGTGTGGGCGAATTGCTACCGGTGGGCCGTTTCGCAATCATCACGAACAAATTAGGATTGTGTCCCCGGAATTCATGCCATTTCAAAAAGAGCGTTGAACTTTGCCTGATAAGGTTTCGTTGCGTTTGGGAAGAGTCAAGACAACTGTTATCTATCTGATCACCAGTTTCTTAAAGAACCCTTCTTTTTCGGCTTCTGCGACAAAGCGCATATCGGCAACGTCTTCGTACCTGAGCTGGCGAATCTTCGCATCTTTTTCGCCCGCGCTTGCGAGCAGCGACGCGATGCCGGCCTTGCTTACGTAAGGAATCGCGTCAAACGCATCGCGAAACTGGCCGTAAGTATCTTCCAGAATATCTGCGTCATTCAAACGCGAGTATTTTTGAATCGCTCTGATGCCGATCTGCCGGTTGGTTTTGAAAACGTTTAGCCCCTCGCCTAATGCCCGGACCATGCGCCGTGTGTTGTCCGGATTGGCTTTCACGTAAGCGCGCGTGCTCGCGATCACGGTCGAGGGATATTCAGGCCCGTCAACGCCGAGATTGACCAATTCGTGCAGTCCCGTTTTATTCGCCCGGCTATTGGTCGGCGGCGAGAGCGCGCCGGCGTCGATCTGTGCCGCCAACAGCGTGGTCAGGATATTTGGCACCTCACCGAGTTGCAGCAGCGTGTAATCGTTGGC
>VBKX01000541.1 GCA_005879435.1 Deltaproteobacteria bacterium | reverse complement strand
ATGGCTTAATATACCTAATATTCTTAATATGCTAGACCAAATAGATTTAGAAATACTTTATATTCTCCAAAATGACGGTCGGCGGCGGCTTGCCGATATCGCCGACGAGGTGGAACTGTCTGCGCCGGCAGTGATGGAGCGAGTCAAAAAGTTAGAAGCCAGCGGCGTAATTCGGGGTTATCAAGCTCTCCTGGATGGCAAAAAGGTCGGTAAAGATATCACCGCGTTTATAGGGGTTTCGATCGGCAATCAACGCGATATGGACAAGTTCGCGCATCAGATGGTTGACTATCCGGATGTTTTGGAGTGTCACCATGTTACCGGTGACGAAAGCTTCATCCTCAAAGTGAAATCCGCGAACACTAGCTCGTTGGAGAAGTTGCTTGGGGAGATTCGTTCCGTCGAGGGTGTAACCCGAACGGTTACGAGAGTTGTCCTATCCACCGCTAAGGAGGGACAGGCGCTGGAACTAGATTCTGGACTCACGGGAGTGTCGTCTGTAAGAAAGAAATGACTTTTGCGAAGAAGAGTTGCGAGTCTGCAAATGACTCGATAAGGTGCCAGAACAGATCAACAAACGCGCACAGCCGTGCTGCAATCCAATAGCGGTTTGCGTTGTAATACAAAGGTGAAAATCATGAGTCTTTCCGGTTTACCGTCGAAGCAGGGCCTCTACGATCCGCAGTTTGAACACGACGCCTGCGGCGTTGGGTTCGTGGTCAATATCAAAGGTGAAAGGTCCCACGAGATCATCGAGCAAGCGCTTACAGTGCTGGAAAATCTCGATCACCGCGGCGCCTGCGGCTGTGAAGAAAACACCGGCGACGGCGCCGGCATTTTGCTGCAGATTCCTCATGCATTCTTAAAAGATGCCTGCGGCGGGTTCGGGTTTCAGCTGCCGGACCCGGGTGAATACGGCGTCGGCATGATTTTCTTGCCCGATCAAAGAGATCAGCGCCGGCGCTTCGAAAAGAAAATCGAAGAAATCATCGCCGACACCGGCCAGAAGCTTCTCGGCTGGCGCAAGGTGCCCACCGACAACATGTACCTCGGCGACACGGCCAAGGAGTTCGAGCCTTTTGTGAGGCAAGTGTTTATCGGCCGCGGCGAAGGTGTGAACGACGACCTGGCGTTCGAGCGCAAACTCTACGTAATTCGCCGGCGGGCGGAAAATGCGATCCGTTATGAGGGTCCATCTACAAAGGTATGCTGACGCCGCGCCAGGTAGCGACGTTTTATCCCGATCTTTCCGATCCCCTAATCGAAACCGCGATCGCCGTCGTTCATTCGCGTTTTAGCACCAACACTTTTCCAAGTTGGGGACGGGCGCATCCGTATCGCTATTTGATCCATAACGGCGAGATCAACACACTGCGCGGCAATGAAAATTGGATGTACGCCCGCCAGGGCATGCTCGCCTCCGACCTTTTCGGCGATGATCTAAAAAAAGTCTTCCCGATCATTCAAGAAGACGGCAGCGACTCGGCCAAGTTCGACAACTGCCTCGAGTTCCTGGCTCTAAGCGGGCGATCCTTGCCGCATGCGGTCATGATGATGATCCCGGAGCCCTGGGAAAATCATGAGAGCATGGATGAGAAGAAGCGGGCTTTCTACGATTATCATAGCAGTTTGATGGAGCCGTGGGATGGCCCCGCCTCGATCGCTTTTACCGACGGCACCGTGGTCGGCGCCGTACTCGACCGCAACGGTTTACGGCCGTCGCGTTACTACGTGACCAAGGACGATCTCGTCATCATGGCTTCCGAGGTGGGCGTGCTCGACGTGCCGCCGGAGCGGGTCTTGGAAAAGCGCCGCCTTCAGCCTGGCAGAATGTTTCTCGTCGACACCAGCGAAGGACGCATCATCAGCGACGAAGAAATCAAGCAGGAGATGGCAGCGGCCAAGCCTTACGGCAAATGGTTGAAAGAGAACATCGTGCGCTTTGCCGATTTGCCCGACGTCAAGGAAGAAGAGCCAAAGGCGAATCATCAAGCGACGCTTCAGCGCCTGCAAGCGTTCGGTTACAACTTCGAAGACCTGCGCGTCAACATCGGACCGATGGCGCAGAATAGTATCCAGCCCGTCGGTTCCATGGGCACGGACACGCCGCTGGCGGTTTTGTCCGACAAGCCGCAGTTGCTCTACAATTATTTCAAGGAACTGTTCGCTCAAGTTACCAATCCGCCGATCGATCCGATCCGCGAGGAATTGATCACCTCGACGACGTTGACCATCGGCAGTGAGGGTAATCTCGTCGACCCGAAGGCCGAAAGCTGCCGGCAGTTGAGACTGCCGGATCCGATTCTCAAGAATTCCGATATGGAAAAGCTCCGGCGTATCGATCAGCCGGGAATCAAATCGGCGACTTTGCCGATCTTGTTCAAGCCGAGCGAAGGCAAGGCAGGACTGGAGCGCGCATTAGGAAATCTGTTCAAGGCTGCCGACAAGGAGATTGCCGCGGGAACAACGATACTTATTCTTTCCGACAAGGGCGTCGATCGCAAGCTGGCGCCGATTCCGGCGCTGCTCGCAACCTCCGGCTTGCACCATCACTTGATCCGCACCGGCAAGCGCACACGGGTGGGTTTGGTTCTCGAGTCCGGCGAGCCGCGCGAGGTGCATCATTTCTGTCTGTTGCTCGGGTATGGCGCTCAGGCCATCAATCCCTATCTGGTTTACGAGTGTTTGAATGACATGATTGACGAAGGCTTGCTGCCAGGCACCTCTTATCACGACGCGGTCAAAGGCTATGACAAGGCGGTTTACAAGGGCGTGGTCAAAGTTATGGCCAAGATGGGCATCTCGACTATCAAGTCCTACTGCGGCGCGCAAATTTTTGAGGCCGTGGGTCTCGGCAAAGAATTGATCGACAAGTATTTCACCTGGACGCCGTCGCGCATAGGCGGCATGGGTTTGGTTGAGATCGCGCGCGAAGCGGAACAGCAGCATGCGCGCGCTTTTCCGACCTATCCGCTGAACGGCCATACGCTGGAGGTCTACGGTCAGTATCAATATCGCAAGGACGGCGAGTTGCATCTGTTCAATCCGCGGACGATCCATCTGCTCCAGAAAGCCACGCGCAACAACGACTATAAAACGTTCAAGGAGTATACCCGCCTGATCGACGATCAGTCCGAGCGCATGGCGACGATGCGCGGGTTGATGACTTTGAAATATGAGGCAAAGCCGATTCCGATCGAGGAAGTCGAGCCTGTGGACGAGATCGTCAAGCGGTTCAAGACCGGCGCCATGTCTTACGGCTCGATCAGCAAAGAGGCGCATGAAGCGCTGGCGATCGCGATGAACCGGATCGGCGGCAAGAGCAACACCGGCGAGGGCGGCGAAGATCCGGCGCGCTATACGCTCGAGCCCAACGGCGATTCGAAGAACAGCGCGATCAAGCAAGTGGCATCGGGGCGGTTCGGCGTGACGAGCTACTATTTGACGCAAGCCAGGGAACTGCAGATCAAGATGGCGCAGGGCGCCAAGCCGGGCGAAGGCGGCGAGCTGCCCGGACGAAAAGTCTATCCGTGGATCGCCAAGGTGCGCCATTCCACTCCAGGGGTGGGCTTGATCTCGCCGCCGCCGCATCACGACATCTACTCCATCGAAGACTTGGCGCAGTTGATTCACGATTTAAAGAACGCCAATCACCATGCGCGCATCAGCGTCAAGCTGGTTTCCGAGATCGGTGTTGGCACCATCGCCGCGGGAGTGGCCAAGGGCCACGCGGACGTGGTGTTGATCAGCGGCCATGATGGCGGCACCGGCGCATCGCCGCAAACAAGCATCAAACATGCCGGATTGCCTTGGGAGCTTGGCTTGGCGGAAACGCATCAGACGCTAGTCCTCAACAATCTGCGCAGCCGCATCGCCGTGGAGACCGACGGCCCGCTCAAGACCGGGCGCGACGTGGTGATCGCAGCATTACTTGGCGCGGAAGAGTTCGGTTTTGCGACTACGGCGTTGGTAACTCTCGGCTGCATCATGATGCGGGTTTGCCATCTTGACACTTGCCCGGTTGGCGTGGCCACGCAAAACCCCGAGCTGCGCGAAAAATTTGCCGGCGATCCCGCCCATGTGGTGAACTTCATGCACTTCATCGCGCAGGAAATGCGCGAGCATATGGCTGAGTTGGGCTTTCGCACGATCAACGAAATGGTCGGCCGCTCGGACCGGATCGAGATGCGCCGCGCCGTGGAACACTTGAAGGCGAAGGGGCTAGACTATTCAGCGATTCTCTACCAGCCAAAGGCTGGTCCCGAGGTCGGACGTTATTGCCAAATCCCACAGAATCACGGTTTGGAAAACGCCCTCGATAACCAAGTGCTGTTGGACCTTGCTTCGCCCGCTCTGGAACGAAGAGAAAAAGTGAAGGCAAAACTCGATATCCGTAACACTAA
>VBKX01000542.1:1542-2941 GCA_005879435.1 Deltaproteobacteria bacterium | reverse complement strand
TCCGCACGAAGCCTCCAGTTGGACAAATGAGCGCGGGATGGAGTATTAAAAGCGGCAAGACAATAATACTTTGAGCGGTTGCGTGTAAACGTTGACCGAAAAGCTATTTGGCCTTTTTCAGAAGAGCAGTTTCGTTGAGTTCCGAACCGTTGCTTCTCGACCCGGAAGGAGAAAGTAATGAGAGGAATGGACTGGCGATGTTGGTTTTTAACACTTTGCTGTTTCCTGGTTGCCGCGCTTTGGACGACGGCCTTCGCGGCCGAAAAGAGCCCTTTCTATCAAGGCAAGACTCTCAACATCATTATCAACTTCGCCGCCGGCGGCCCGACAGATATCGAAAGTAGGATTTTTGCTAAGCATCTCCCCCGCCACATTCCAGGAAACCCCACGGTCACGGTTCAAGCCATGGGTGGCGGCGGCGGTCTCACGGCGGTGAACTATATCGGCGAGGTTGCTAAGGCGGACGGATTTACCGGTGCCTATTTCACCGGCGCTCTGTTTCAGCATCAGATCAAAGATCCCGCCTTGCGCGTCGATATCGGTAAATTCGGCTTTGTCACCGGCGTGCACGGCGTTACCGTATCTTACATCCGCGCCGATGTTCCACCGGGCATGAAGAAGCCCTCGGATTTCGTCAAGGCGCAAAAGTTTCGCGCCGCCGGTCTCGGCGTGAGCAGCTCCAAAGATGTGCGCTTCCGCTTATCGTTCGATCTGCTCGGACTCAAATACGATTACGTCACCGGCTACAACAACAGCGCCGACGCGCGTCTCGCCGTACAGCGCGCCGAAGCGCAATATCATGATGAAACTCTTCCCAGTTACCGCACCCAAGTGGAGCCGCAGATGGTCAAGACCGGTATGGTCGTGCCGATCTATTACACGGACCTGGTTGCGCCGAGTGGTGAAATCTTGGTGAGCCGCGACGTGCCGGAGCTTCTGCCGTTCACGTACTATTATAAAGAAATCTTTGGCAAGCCGCCGTCAGGAATCAAATACGAAGCGCTTAAAGCCGCCAATATGTCGAGCACCAACATGACGCGGATGGTATTGATGCCACCCAAAGCGCCGCCGGAAACCGTCGCAATTCTCCGCAAAGCCTTCGACGCTCTCTCCCGCGATCAGGATTTCTTGCAAGAAGCGATCGGCGCGATGCGCTTTCAACCCCGCTTCGAAGTCGGCGAAGCCGGCGAGCGTTTATTTAAGCAAGCATCGGCGGCGGCGCCCGAGATAGTGAATTTTCTCCGCAAGTATATTGATGAAGCGAATAGATAGCGGCGAGCTCTTGCTTATTGCAATACCAAGCTCATTCGACCACAAAAAAATGGCGGGCGTCATAATACGCCCGCCCTTTGAGTTGTGAATCTCGGTTTGCTTCTAAGAGCAGTTCCCTTGTCCGTCG
>VBKX01000542.1:0-1532 GCA_005879435.1 Deltaproteobacteria bacterium | reverse complement strand
CGGCACGCCACTGAGCGGCACGATCACTCTGTTGCTCGCTTGGCCCTTTAGCTGTTGGATAAATCGCTCGAGCTTCGTTCCTCCATTCACTTTTCCACCCGTTGTCGACACTTGATTGAAGTGCTCGGGGATGACGCTGCGCGGTTTGATCAATTGGTTGACCGCAAACGCGGCCTCGTCCGGTCCCATGGTAAAAAGGTCGCCGCCGTGAACGACCGCGAGGTTTGGGCGATAGAATTTACTTTGCGTTTCCCAATCGCCGATCAGACCGGAGTCGCCGGTCCATAAAACTGTTAATCCATTGGTGAAACGAATGATGTAGCCGGTCTCGCTTCCCGCGTAGCCGGTTAAGCCAACGGGGACGTTCGGTGGATCGATATGAATTCTGGCCGCACCGGCAGCATGGAACGCCGGTATCGTGGTGATTTTAACGCCAGGACCTTGGAGAGAAATGACAGCTGTCCGCGTTCCTCCTCGGATAACACCGACACAAGGCGACGTGCGTGGGACAACAAATTTGTTGTCCAGACCATCCGCCGGACACCCTGCCGGCGCCGTTCCCCCGTTAACGTTTTTAATCTTCTGAGTGAAGAAATCTGGCATCTCACCGCCAACAAGCACCGCTGAATTAAGTCTGGCCGCAATCTCTGGTGCATTTCCTTCAGAGGGAAATTCAAATTGTCTGGTTGCGCTTCCTGCACAGTTTGTATGAAAAACGTCTCCGATATGATCGACGTGCGGGTGATCGATCAGTAGCACGTGCACGCTGCCATTCAACCGCGGATCAGCGGACCCTCTGACAAACGCTCCCGTGTCAAGGCCGACCGTCCGGCCAGGCGCGATGAGCACACGCACGCCGGTCGGATCTTCAAAGAGCAATGCTCGATCGCCGACGCAGAATTCATTGGCGGCGGCGCCTAGCGGCGTAATCGTCACATTTTGCGCGCGCGCCACGGACGTTGTCCAATTCGCGAATATCAAGAAAAGAGAGACTGTCAGCCATTTTAGTGCCATATGCGTGGCCTCCTCTGTCACCAAATCTAGCAGGTCTGGAGTTGCAATGAAGACACGCCGCAGGGTTTCCCAGCGAAGTGCGGAAACTCCTACGGCAAGAACTCTCTGTGTGACATCATAAGCATTCACCTATCGCGATCCTTGCCATGCCGATCGTCCGCTTTGATCTGGCCGCGAATCTCACCCCGGGGAGAACGTCGTGACGTACCTCTTAGAAGGGTTGATCGTTAATATAACCTGCGTCCGTTTCCTCTCCCGGCGTAATCGATATCAACTTCGCTGAGTTCGCGTCAAGCCCTATCCGGGTCGTTTGGACGCTGCCTCTAACGGGGGTGCAATTTGTCGAATCAGGTCAGGAGAATCTTGACAAGACAATCAAGGATGGGAGAACGATTTCGTACTCGACCGCGAGTTCGCTCGCGGCCAATTCACTTATCGTTCTCGAAAAAATTGACCACTTGCTCGGAAAAGGTTTTCGGCGAAAACGGCTTCTTGAAGATTTGGCAAGCGCCCAAGGA
>VBKX01000077.1 GCA_005879435.1 Deltaproteobacteria bacterium | reverse complement strand
ACGGTGTCATCGGCGAAGGCGGTGGCACAGAATTCGACCATCATCGACGTGGTCGTGCGCACCGATCAGGACGTGCTCCAATGCACGCTGGGCAACGACGGCGTGTTGGAAGGCGCCGCACCGGGCTCGCTCGTGCTGCTGCACAGCACAATCCGCCCGGCGACGACGAAGAAAGTTGCCGAACTCGCGGCAGATAAGCGGGTAAACGTCATCGATGCCTGCATGACGGCGATCCCGAGCGTGGTGCGCCAGGGCGGGCTGACTTTTCTTGTCGGCGGGCAAAAGGCTTTCTTCGAACGGGCCAAACCGCATCTGCTCCATATGGCGAAAGACGCCGTGCATATGGGGCCACTCGGCTGCGGCAACGTCACCAAGCTTTTCAAAAATATGGTCACGGCGTCCGAAGCGCTGGTCGTCTACGAGGCGCTGCAAATCGCCAAGGCCGGCGGAGTGAGTTATAAAGCCGCTCTCGATTTGATGCAGAAAACTAAGTCGCAACATATCCTGGATCGTTGGGATATGCGCTACGATTTTTCCGGCGGCGAATTGAAATTCAATCCCGGTACCAACCTCTATGATAAGGACCTGCCGCTGGCCGCCGAAGTGGGCAAAAGTCTCGGCGCCGACATTCCCGTAGTCGAAGCGCTGGCGAAATTGGGCATAAAGCTCAACGGCGGCAAAGTGAGCATCTGAGAAGGATGAAGGATAAGGGAGAAAGGATAAAAAAGCGCGCTTGTCAGAACGGAAGAACTTATCCTTCCGCCTTTATCCTTTATCCTTTCTTTTATCGTGCGCACCAAAACTTACCGCGGCCACAGCGTCGAGCTCGATTCCGAAGAGATGCGCGCCGGCGAGTGGTTCGCCCGAGCCACGATTGTGATCGTAGAAAACAAGAAGACCAAAAGAATTCCGATTTTCGGCCGGCGGCGCGGGACGTTTGAAACTCGGAAACGAGCCGACGCCTATGCCCTCGAACTCGCTAAAATGTGGATCGACGGAAGAACCTGGGGCACCAACGGTCACGGTTAGAGCCTTAGTCAATCAGGAGGAGAGAATGAAAATTGCCGACGCGCAAAAATTTCTGCAAGAGAACCACCGCGCCTGTATCGCGGTCCGGCAGAAGGACGGCTGGCCGCAGATGACTTTCGTCACGCCGGGGATCGACCCCGAAGGGCGAGTGATCATCACCTCGCGCGGCACCACGTACAAGATCAAACACCTGCGCCGCGACCCGCGGGTGTCCATGTTGATCTTCGGCGAGCAGTACAGCGGCTCCAAGTTCGTGCAGATCCATGGCACCGGGGAGATCATCGAGCAACCCACGGCGATGGACACGTTAATCTACTGGTACAAGCAGGTACGCGGCGAGTACAAGAACTGGGAAGACTACAAGAAGCAAATGGCCGACGAAAAACGTGTAATCATCCGCGTGAACATCGAGAAAGTCGGCCCGCAAACCGTAAATCGAATTTAGTCGCAAGAACGCAAAAGGCGCAAAAACCCGTAGGGGCGACCGGCGGTCGCCCTGGGATCCGAATCCATCACACGATAAATTTGCGCGGGTCGCGTTCAGACCGCCGCACGAAGCCGCTCACGATCATGCGGCAATTCAAGATGGCTCATGTCGGGTCCGATCGGCACGATACCCGTCGGATTGATGTTGCGCTGGCCGTAGTAACCTGATTTGGTTTTCTGCAGATCGAACGTTTCTTTGATGCCCGGCCACTGGTACAGCTCGCGCAAGTAGTTTCGCAAATTGGGATAATCCTGCACCCGGCGCAGGTTGCACTTGAAATGCCCGTGGTAAACCGGATCGAAGCGCAGCAGCGTCGGGAAGGCGCGCCAGTCGGCTTCGGTAATGCGGTCGCCGACCAAATAGCGCCGCTCATCGAGCCACTGTTCCATCTGATCCAGGCAGATCAAAACTTTCTTCACCGCTTCGTCGTAGGCTTCCTGGCTGCGCGCAAAACCGGCCCGGTACACGCCGTTGTTGAAGTGGCCATAAACGAAATCGTTGATCCGATCGATTTCGTCGCGCAGCTCTTCCGGGTAGAAATCGTAGGTCACATTCGTATGCGTGCGGAAACCGGAGTTGAACATACGGATGATCTCAGACGACTCGTTGTTCACGATCGTGCGCCGCTCGCGGTCCCAGAGCGTCGGTACGGTCACTTTGCCGGTGTAGTTGGCATCCGCGGCCGCGTAAACTTGATGCAGACGAAAGACGCCGTCTTTTTCCGGTTGAAAGTCGTCAATCGTCTCGGAATAAGCCCAACCCGCGGTTTTCGGCCTATCGGCCAGCGACATCGAAACCTCGTCTTCTAGTTTCTTGAGCTTACGGAAGATGATCGTCCGATGAGCCCAAGGGCAATTGTACGAAACGAAAAGATGATAACGTCCCGGCTCGGCTTTGAAACCGTCGCTGCCCGAAGGACCGGCGCTGCCATCATCCGTAACCCAGCTACGGAACTGCGAGTCGGCACGCACAAATGCACCGCGTACATCGGCCGTGATCCGGTCATCGTCCACCCACTTGCCGTTCATCATGTGGCCCATGGAATTCTCCTTTAGCCTGGTAATACGACTTGTACCAAAATCCCTGCAAACGAAAAAGGCAGGCAACGCGACAGAGACACAGAGGACGCGTACTTCGAAGAGGATCAGGATACACGGGTATGAGGAATTCCGTTCGTGGTGAGCTTATCGAACCATGCGTACCCGTGGGCAGATTCCCGCACACCTACGTTGACAGTGGAATAGACGTTCTGCGATAAGCTGAGAAAGAGTTTGCGGCAAGCGGGAGCTAAAATGGAAACAGTCGGTTTCATCGGTCTTGGCAACATGGGCGGACCCGTCGCCGGACACATTCAGAGGGCGGGCTTCCCGATGATCGTGTTCGATCTTCGAGAGGAAGCTACGCATCCGTTTGAAGAGCGCGGCGCTAAGGTTGCCGACAGCGTCTCAGACTTAGCGCGCCGGAGCGACGTGATCCTAACGGCGCTGCCGATGCCCAAGGATGTGGAGCAAGTCGCTTGCGGCTCGGCGGGTATCGTCGAAGGAATCAGACCTGATGCTATCTACATCGATATCTCGACCAGCCCGCCGTCGCTTATTCGCAAACTAGCGCCCCTGTTTCGGGAAAAGGGCGCGCATGTTCTCGATGCCCCGGTCGCTTCGGGCCAACCCGGCGCCGCGCGCGGCATTCATGAAGTGATGGTGGGCGGGGAAAAAAATATCTTCGAGCGCGCCAAGGCAGTGCTCGAAGCGTTCGGTGACCAGGTGCTCTATGCCGGGCCGCTTGGTTCCGGGAGCATCTGCAAGCTCGTCCATCAGATGATCAACAGCACCATATCCCAATCGATCGCCGAAGGACTCACCTTAGGCGTGAAAGCCGGGGTCGATACCGTAGCGCTTTGGGAATGCGTCCGGCGCGGTATGGTCGGACGGATGCACGTGCTGCACGTGCAAGTGCCACAGACGGTTTTTCGTAATAATTATGCGACGGACACTTTCCCCCTCAAATTGCTACGCAAAGACGTCGGCCTGGCGACGGCGCTCGGCCGGGAATTAAACGTCCCCTTGCCATTGGCCAACATCGCCGAACAGAATCTCGTGACCGCCGTCAACCGAGGTTTGGGCGACCAATCAGCGTACACCGTTACGTTTCGGTGTCGACCCGCAACAAGCGGGAAAATATATTTCAACTCATCCGGACTAAAATGATTGCACGTTTAAGGCGTCGGTCGCCAGAGGACCGCGTTTGTAACCGTCCGAGATACGTTTTGAACGACTTGAACGTTTTGAACGAACACGTTGACCAAACTTGAGGTGATCTATGGCGAACAACGGTTTCAAAGTTTTGGACAGCGACATGCACATCCTCGAGCCCGCCGAGCTTTGGCAGCGTTACATCGACAAGAGATTCAAACATCTGGCGCCTATCGGTACCACCGATCACGTGCGGGACTTGCGCCTTGTCGGTCCAGACGGCCGCGCCTGGGGCCGCCCGGCCGATCCGCCAGCCGGAACCCTTCCCCCGCCGGGTCACATTTTTCACAAAAATCAGAAACTCTTTAAAACTCACAACGAGCGTGGCTGGTCGTCACAAGTTCAGCTCGACGCCATGGAAGAAGAAGGGATAGATCTCGCGATTCTCTACCCGAGCCGCGGGCTGAACGTTCTGAGCATCCCTGAACTGGATCGCGAATTCGCCGCTGCGCTGGCGCGCGCCTACAACGACTGGCTTTACGAATTTTGCCAAACCGACCCGAGCAAGCTCGTCGGCGCGGGGATGATCTCGCCCTTCAACATCGACGATGCGATCGCCGAGACGCGCCGTTGCGTCGAGCAGTTGGGCTTTCGCGCGATCTTTCTGCGCGCCAACATCGTCAATGGCCATAATTGGCATGAGCCCTATTACGAACCGCTCTGGTCCGCCCTCGAAGATCTCAGCGTGCCGCTCGGTTTTCATGAGGCAAACAACTCGGCCGCTCGCCAGGTCGGCGAACAGTTCGGCTATGATTTCATGCTGCGCCACACCTATTCGCATCCCGTCGAGCAAATGCTCGCCGTGGGAAGTTTCTGCGGGGGTGGAGTTTTGGATCGACACCCGAAGCTGCGCGTCGCGTTTCTCGAAGGCAACTGCGGTTGGCTCCCTTTTCTCATGTGGCGTCTCGATGAACACTGGGAATTGTACGGCGATCAGTGGGCGCCACAGCTTAAAAATCCACCGAGCTTTTATTTCAAGAGGCAGTGTTACGCATCGGTCGAATGCTACGAGGAGCCAGCAAAGTACGCGATCGATTTCCTCGGCAACGAGCGCTTGGTTTTTTCCACCGACTTCCCGCATGTCGACACCAAATATCCGAAGGCCGTCGAGCGCTTTCTCCAACTCCCGCTTACTGAGGAAGACAAGCGAAAAATTCTCTGGGATAACTGCGCGGCTTATTACGGCGTCGTTGGAATGTAATTGGAACGCGGGAATTGTTCATGGCTAGAAACATTTTGGTGGCGCTTTGGCTTTTCGCCGAGATGTTATTGCCTCGGTCGTCTTGGCCCGCCGAAGCGCAACAGAAAGTTCGGATCGGCTATCCGTCATCAGCCGTTTCTACCCTGCCCTTCGACATCGCAAAAGAAAAAGGCTTTTACACCAAAGCAGGTCTGGACGTCGAATACATTCAGATGCGCAGCGCCATTGGCCCGCAAGCGATCCTCAACGGCAACATAAATTTCTTCACTTCGCCGCAAGCCGCAATCAACGCCGCGGTGGCCGGTTTGCCGCTCGTGGTCGTGCTGTCGCTTTACCGCGACACGCCATGGGTGCTGGTGACGACCAAAGACATTGCCAAAGCCCAGGATCTCGTCGGCAAAAAGATCGCCATTTCCGATATCCGATCGTCGCCCTACTATTTCGCACGCGCGGGATTCAAAAAACTCGGATTGGACGAGAAACAGGTGAGCCTTGTCACCACCGGAGGAACTTCGAACAGCTTCGCGACGCTCGCGACGAATCAGGTGTCCGGCGCGGTCTTGAGTCCACCGTTCGACGAGAAGGCGGTCTCGTCGGGCTATAAGAAATTCCAGATTCACAATAGCCGCGACCGGATTAGAAAAACTATATCGGCGGTGCTCGACGCGGTCGCGTGGCAGCGCGCCAACCGCGCTGAAACCATCAAGATGATTGCTTCGCGCTTCAAAATCAGCGCAACCGAGGCGGAACATTCTTACGAGACCATCATCGGCATTCTTTCGCCCGACGGCGCCATGGATTTGAAAAAAGTGCGCGGCTACTTGACGCTACTCCGAGAAGAACGGCCCATACCGGAAAGTTTGGACGCCGAGAAATTGGTCGATTTCTCGATGTTGCCATCGGCGCGTTAGTTTGCTTTGATAGAACTGTGGAAATCGTGACAAAATCAACCTGCAGCGCACTTTGCCTTTCGGTCATGATTGTCTTAGCTTCACCTGTCTTTGCAGCTGCGGACCCAGTCGAAGAAATCTTAAAAGAACAAACCAAGGCGCGGCAGGAGCAAAAGATAAAAGAGCAACAGCGCCAGGAACAAATCGAAAATCTCAAGCGCGATCGCGAT
>VBKX01000540.1:4187-8353 GCA_005879435.1 Deltaproteobacteria bacterium | reverse complement strand
GATGAGATTTCCAAGAATATTGCGACGCCGCCAGTGGGCCTAAAAGAACCGTGAATTTAAGTTCAGCGATGCTGATAGCGATCCCTCGTGATGCCCTCTCTCGGAGACAGTGAATTATGCTTCATGAGCGCGCGCGAATTGGCGCAGTTGATTCGCATTCGCCGCACGTCAGCGCGCGAAGTCATGGGCGCATTCCTGCGCCAAATTAATCGCCTCAACCCGAAAATCAACGCGATCGTAGCGAAACTCGATGACGTGAAGTGCCTTGCGCTGGCGGACGACGCCGACCGGCGAATAGCGCGTGGCGAGGAAATCGGCGCGCTGCACGGCCTGCCCTTTGCGTTCAAAGATTTGGACCCAGCCGTCGGGTTTCCGATGACGCGCGGTTCGAAAATCTTCAAGGACTTTGTGCCCGCCGAAGATTCAGTACTTGTCGAGCGATTGAAGCGCGCGGGAGTTATTGCGATTGGGAAGACGAACGTATCCGAATTCGGCATGGGTTCGCACACGTACAATGACGTGTACGGCACGACGCTCAATCCCTACGACTTGACAAAAAGCGCCGGCGGTTCGAGCGGCGGCGCCGGCGCTGCGCTGGCCGCAGGTTTGTTACCGATCGCGAGCGGAAGCGATCTTGGCGGTTCGCTGCGCAATCCGGCGAATTTCAACAACATCGTCGCCTTGCGTCCGTCCATCGGACTCGTGCCGTCGGCGCCCACCGCTTTGCCGTTTCTAGGTTTTACGGTCAACGGACCGATGGCGCGATCGGTCGCCGACGTCGCTTGGCTATTGAGTGTCATGGCGGGAGCCGATGCGCGCGATCCCGCCTGCTATCCCTCGCAGCCACAAGAGCTTGCCGCGCCCCTGGATCGCAATTTCAACGGCGTACGAATCGCCTGGTGCCCGGATTTGGGCGGACTGGCGCTCGACCGTCGGGTTCGATCCGTGCTGGAAAAGCAACCCAAGACCTTTAGCGATCTTGGCTGTATCGTTGATGACGCTTGTCCCGACTTGAGTGGCGCCGATGAGATATTTCTTACGATCCGTGCGTGGAACTACTGGCACACGCTCGGCCCGCTGCTGGAAAAACATCGCCACGAAATGAAACCGGAAGCGGTCTGGCAGATCGAGTTGGGCAGTAAACTCAGTGGTGAGGACGTCGCGCAAGCCATGACACGTCACGGCGAGCTAATGCAGCGCATGCGCCGCTTCCAGGAAAAATATGAATTTCTTCTTTGCGCCGTGAATCAGGTGCCGCCTTTCGATGCGACAATCGCCTGGCCGCGTGAGATCGAAGGAGTCAAGATGGAGACCTATCTCGATTGGATGAAGAGCGCGTACTGGATCACGCCGACGTTTTGTCCGGCGATCTCGGTTCCCGCTGGATTCACCGACGATGGGTTACCCGTGGGCATCCAAATCGTCGGCCGTTACCGCGACGACCTTGGGGTATTGCAGATAGCATACGCTTTTGAGCAGGCAACTGGCTTTGCTAGAAGACGGCCGAATATCGTGCTGCAGTGAGGGGCGACCCGCTTGCCAACGAAAAGAACTGGACCTAGAGACTATTTCTGTTGATAGAGTTTCGCGACGAAGCCGCTCTTCTCGATTTCCCGTAAAATAGAACCGTCGATGAATTGCTCCGGTTTGGCCGCTTTCGCGCGCGGATCGCGCTCGGCCATCCAGGTAAGCTGAGTTTGAATCGCCGCTGATGACACGTGCGGGATCGTTGGATAGATCTCGCGGTAGAGGCGATAAACTTCTTCCAGCGCCTCCCGGTCGTCGATCTTGAGGTATTTACTGAGCGCCCGAATGCTCGGCTCAGGATTGTTTTTGACCATATATATACCTTCGATAATGGCGCGCAGATAGCGGCTCGCCAGGTCCGGCTGAGCTTTGAGGAACGCCCGGCTGGTGATGACTTCCAGCTGCGGGAATGGGATATCGTACTGCGTCGGATCGACCAGAATCGTGAAGCCCGCCTTTTTACCCACGTTAAAGAATTCCGGCGTGAGAACGGTGCTGTCGATACTGCGCTTGCTCAGCGCGGATAGGCGCGTGCTGGTGCCGCCGGTTTGAAGGATCGTAACGTCCTTGTCGGGAACCAAGCCGTAACGCTGCAAGATCAGGCGCGCGGCGAGATCCGAAGCGCTGCCGAAGCGGGAAACTGCCAGGCGCTTGCCTTTCAGCTGATCGATGGTTTTTATTTCTTTTTGCGCGAGTAGTGCGTAGGGCAACCGGCTCTCGATACTAGCGATGGAAACGATGTCGCTGCCCGCGAGGTTGCTGCTTACGGCGACCGTGCCGCCGCCCATGGCGATCTGAGTTTCGCCGGCAGTTAATGCCTGAACCGTGGTGACGCCGCTTTCGATCAACACGACGTCGACGCTCAATCCATGCTTTTCAAAAATCTTGGCGTCTTTGGCCAGCCAATAGGCGGCCATATTCGCGGTGAGCGCGCTGTACGAAGTCTTGAGGCGAGTGAGTTGGGCAACGGCGGATGGAGTGTTGGAGTGATGGAGTAATGTAAGGACGAAGAGTGCGATGGAAATCCGACGAGCACGAACCATTCATTCCTCCAGCGAGGTCATTCACCGAGCAAAAACTCTGTCAGCACGCGGTTGAACTCTTCGCGCTCTTCGATCTGGGGTTCATGCGCGGACTTCATAAAACGATGCACCTTCGAGCCGGGTACGATTTTCTGGAAGTTGACGTCCCAGTCACGCTGATTGAGCGGGTCGTGCTCGCAGGACATGATCAATAGCGGGATATCGAGTTGCGACAGCTGCTTGATGAATTCCTCCGTGGTCGAGCGCACCTGATGCGCTGGGCTGCGCAATCGCGCGGCGGATAACGTTTCCCAGGCACCGGGGATGATCGAGGATTCGTATCGCTCGCGGATATTTTGTTCGGTTTGCCACTTGGGGTCGTGATAGAGCAGTGTGACGATCTTTTTCATGTTCTCAATCGATGGCGTGTAGTTATCAAGATCCGCTTGCGCGGTGGTCTTGAACACGCTGGCATTGCCGCAGATCGTGACCATTTTCAGAATCTGAAACGGCGCTGGATGCCGCACGACGGCACGTAGAATGACCCCGCCGCCGGCCGAGTTGCCAACGAAAAAAGCTTTACTGATGCCGAGAGTTTCTAAAAACTTCTGGAGATGTTTGATCCGAAGCCCTGCGGGATCCGAGAAACTGTAGATTTTGTCCGTCTGTCCCCAGCCGAGAAGATCCGGTGCGACGACGTGAAAATTGCCGGCCAGCGCTTCGATGTTAGAACGCCAGGTGATTTCCGCCGAAGCGCCGTACTCGCCACCGTGCAGCAGCACGAGATCCGGCCCGCTGCCGGCTTCGAGAAAATGGGTCTTAATATCGCCGACTACAATTGTTCGATGTTGGTATGAAGCCATCGCGCGCCAAAGATATCTTTAGAGAAAAGCTACGCCGCCGTCGACGGCAACCGTTTGCCCCGTCATGAAATCACTGAGTGGGGAGGCGAGAAACAGCATCGTGCCGACCAAATCCTTGGGCAGCTGGACGCGCTTCAAGGCGCGATCGCCGACGCGCGCGCCGCGCATTTTCAATATCTCCTCCGACGGACGATAGCGTTGACGTTGATGTTGTCGTCGCCGACCTCGCGCGCCAGGGTGCAAGTGAAGCCGATCACGCCGGCCTTGGAGGTGACGTAATGGATGCGTCCGGCGCTCCCGTTGAGCGCGGTGCCGGAGGAGATGTTGATGATCTTGCCGGATTTTTGCCGGCGCATGGTCGGTAGCACGGCGCGCGTGCAAAAAAACAAACCCTTTAAATTCACCAGCATCATGCGGTCCCATTCCCCCGGATCGATGGTGTCGATGCCGCCGCGGTTCATCGGAATCGTTGCGAAGATCGCCGCGTTATTGACCAGCACGTCGATACGGCCGAATTTATCGAGCGCCAGTTTGGCCATGTCCTTCGTCGACGTTTCATTGGCGACATCGGTTTTCGCCGCCAATGCTTTGCCGTCGAACTGCTGAATGACTTCGCCGGCGACTTTTTCTGCGGCGGGCGCGTCGATGTCAGCGACGACGACTTTCGCGCCGGCTTCGGCAAAGCCATGGCAATAGGCCCGTCCGATGCCGTGGCCACCACCCGTAACGATGACTACTTTTTCTTTCAATCCAT
>VBKX01000540.1:0-4143 GCA_005879435.1 Deltaproteobacteria bacterium | reverse complement strand
AGTGTGTCAAGGAATCGGTATTGGGCACGACCCTAATTAATCCCATTCGTTCCGCACAGGAATTTAAGGCCTGCCGCGTGAAACTCGCCTGGTATTCACGTGGAAAATTCTCAAAGATGTCCCGTGCCGCGGGCGAACATCCAGGCGGTCCATACGTAGATGTATTGCGTGCCAATATTGACGACCACCACGCGAAATAAATGGAAGGCGACCACCAGCGGCACGCTGATGTGAAGAGCTTGCGCCGTAAGCGTCATCTCCGCCAAACCGCCCGGCGACGTGGCGATGATCATGGTCGCGATGGGCAGGTCGAAGATCCAGGCGAGGGCGGCGCCGGCCGCTACCGATGCGAGCAGGATGAAGAACGAATTCAACAGGGCAAAGGGAATGAAAAGTTTGTAGCGAGCGAAGAATGCGCGCTCATAGCGCGCGCCGAGAACTAGTCCGAACATCAGCTGAGCGAAATCCGTGAACCCGTGGGGCACCGCCGAAAGCTGGACGCCGCTCATGGTGAGCGCGGCGCCAAGAAAAATCGGTACGAGCAGACAGCCGTTGTGAAAATGGAATTTCTCGGAGATCTCTCCCAACAGCCACCCGATCGCCAGCCATACGGCTAGTACTGAAGGGATGAACGGCACGGCCGGTCGGTAGGCCGATGCTTCGAGCGGCAAGCCGCCGTAGGTCAACGCTAACGGAATCAGGATAACGACGACGGAGACGCGCAAGCTGTGCGCGACCGCAACCGGCGCGAATCTGAGCACCGTAACGGTCGGCGAGCACGGCCATCGCCATGGCGCCGCCTGGGATGGAGGCGAAGAAAGTGGATTTTGCGTCGACGCCGGATGCTTTGCTCAAAGTGAGCGCACCCAAAATGCCGACTAAAAACACCGAGACGGTAGCGGCGAGGATGGGCGGCACATTGCCCGCCAGCGCGGCCACGACCGGCGGCGTAAAATAGAGCGATACCGCGGAACCTAAGATCACCTGTCCCATTTGCCGGGCGTAGGGCGGGGAGTGCATGCCCACGCCCATCAAGTTGAGCGCTGCGACGGCAACCATCGGCCCGATCATCCACGGGATCGGCGCGTGCCAGTGGTCGAACAAAAAACCCGCCGGGATTCCGACAGCGAGTGACCTGAGGATGCCCGGCATTTGTTCTCGAAAATTAGCGAATTCGTTCATCGAGATGAGTGTGCTCCTGGTTGCCGTGCAAAATAGGGGATGGGCGCGGAAGTGAGCCTTGATCGACTCATATATCTTGTGTGCTGGACGAAGACGAGAGATGCCGATGAATTAACTCCCGACTTTCCGACTGCGTCGCGTTACCGTTGAGTGCCTCCATGCGGAAGCCATCGGCCGGATTGAGATGTCGAATATTAATTCGTTCGCTCCTGAAATGGCCAAAGCGACGCGAGCGAATTGCGACACACCCTAGTAACCGAGAGGTAACTGTGCGGATGGTCTATTTCTTTATTTACTAACGGCGGGAGGAGCGAAGTCATGAAAAAAAGCTTGAACGTTAACTCTTCCGGCACTTCGGAATCGCAACCACTAGAAATAGCATGCAATTCTTTATCTTGACAAAGCGGCACGCCGTTCTTAGCTTTTTATGCAGCACAACAGAGAAAGGATTGGATCGGATCGAATGGCGTTCGACAATTGGGATGTCTTAGTCTGGCGAAGGGCGGGTAACCTGCGTCAACAGGCTGAGCGAATCCAGAGAAATTTTTTGCAAATGGCCGTTGGCGCTCAGTATCGCGTTCAGCAGGGAAGCAGTGCGTACTGGGAGCCACCGGTGAACGTCATCGACACCGAGGAGAGTCTCTGGGTTATTTCAGCCGTGCCTGGAGTGACCGTGGATAATGTGACCGTGCGATTGGAAGGTCGAGAACTCATTATCACCGGTAAACGACCGCTTCCCGGGTGTTGCCGGGCCGGTGCATTGAAACTCTGGGAAATACCGCTAGGTCGGTTCGAGCGGCGATTAACACTGATCGACTGCAACTTTCCACTCTCCGTCGGTGAGGTCACGCTGCAGGATGGACTGCTCAATATCGAGCTGAGGAAAAATTCATGACAGCTGAAGAAAAAGAGAACACGCAGACCAAATCTACAATCACAATACCAGCGGGAGCGATGGTAATTTTGCCGCTGCGCAATACCGTGCTATTTCCGTCGACGATCATGCCTTTGGCCGTAGGACGGCGAAAAAGCCTGCAAGTTGTGGAACATGCCGTCCGCGAACAACTGCCTATCGGTTTTGTTACCCAATTGGATGCCAGCGTTGAAAAGCCGCAACCGCCGGACTTGGTTTCCGTCGGCACCTCCGCCAACGTGCTGAGAATGTTCAGCCTACCGGATGGGCAGCGGCAAGTCATTATCCAGGGGCAACAGCGCTTTGAGATTAAAGAGTTCATTCAAACCGAACCGTTTTTCATCGCTCGGGTGTCCATGATCGAGGAAGGCATACCGCACACGAAGGCATTCGAAGCGCGGATTTTGCACCTGCGGCAACAAGCCGTAAGGGCGCTATCGTTGCTGCCGGCGCCAATGCAAGAGCTTCGTCCGACCATCGAACGGATCGACAACCCGCTCGCCTTGATCGATACCATCGCTTCGACTTTGGATCTGCCGGTTAACGAAAAACTAGAGCTACTGGCGACCCTGGACCCCGAAGTGCGCGCGCAGAGAGTCGCCGAGAAGCTCTCGGCGCAGATCGAACTCCTCGAGTTGAGCAAGAAAATCGGCGACGAAACTAAAGAATCGATGGATAAGACCCAACGCCAATACTTTTTGCGCGAGCAGCTGAAGGCCATTCAGAAAGAGCTCGGCGAAGAAAGCGGCCAATCGGTTGAGGCGGAAGATTTGAGCAAGAAAGTCGCCGACGCCAAGATGCCTGCGGAGGTTGAAAAGGAAGCGCTGAGAGAGGTGTCCCGGTTTGAACGGATGCCGGAGATGGCCGCCGAACACAGCACGATTCGGACTTATTTGGATTGGCTGATCGAACTGCCGTGGAGTGTATCGAGCGAGGAGCGCATCGATTTGCAGGAAGCGCGCAAGATTCTCGACGCCGACCACCACGGTTTGGAGAAGGTCAAAAAACGAATCATCGAATTTCTCGCCGTGCGCAAGCTGAAGCCTCAGGGAAAGAGCCCGATCTTGTGCTTCGTCGGTCCTCCGGGGGTTGGTAAAACCTCCCTCGGCCAAAGTATCGCGCGGGCCATGAACTGAAAGTTTGTCCGGCAGAGCTTGGGCGGCGTGCACGACGAAGCGGACGTGCGCGGTGACCGGCGCACTTACGTCGGGGCGCTTCCAGGCAATATCATTCAGGGGATACGTAAGGCGGGCACGAACAACCCAGTGTTCATGCTCGACGAAATCGACAAACTCAGCGCCAGCTTTCAGGGCGATCCGTCGGCAGCCTTGCTGGAAGTGCTGGATCCTGCTCAAAACGCGACTTTTCAAGATCACTATCTGGCGGTGCCGTTCGATTTGAGCCAGGTGATGTTTATCGCGACAGCGAACGTGCTCGACACAATTCCCCGGCCGTTGCGTGACCGCATGGAAATCATCGAGTTGTCGGGTTACATCGAGGAAGACAAACTGGCGATAGCGAAGAGCTACCTGATTCCGCGGCAAACGGCACAAAATGGGCTCGATCAGGGCGAAATCGTTTTTACCGACGACGCTATTCGCGAGGTTATTAGCTCATATACGCGCGAAGCGGGTGTGCGCCAGCTGGAGCGGGAGCTTGGGGCTATTTGCCGTGGCGTGGCCACGAGGGTGGCCGAAGGATGCAAGGAACGGCTAACCATAGAACGCGCCGCGGTGCGAGATTATCTCGGCCCGCAGAAATTCTTCAACGAAGTGGCTCTGCGAACCAGTTTGCCTGGGGTCGCCACGGGGTTGGCGTGGACTCCCGTCGGCGGCGATATTCTCTTCGTCGAAGCGACCAAAATGCCGGGCAGTGGAAAACTACAGCTCACCGGTCAGCTCGGCGAGGTGATGAAGGACAGCGCCCAGGCGGCATTCAGCCTGATCAAATCGCGAGCACAATCGTTGGGCATCGACCCGGGAATCTTTCAAACGCACGATTTGCACGTGCACATTCCGGCGGGAGCGATTCCCAAAGACGGTCCGAGC
>VBKX01000539.1:2920-10864 GCA_005879435.1 Deltaproteobacteria bacterium | reverse complement strand
ATCGTGCCCGTGGGATCACCCAGCGACGCCGATATTTCCCAGCAGCCACCGCCCGGGTCCGGACCGTTCATGCTCGAGGCAATGGACTCCGGCGAAAAGGTCACGCTCCGACGCAATCCGAATTATTGGGAGGAAAAACCACCGCTCCCCGGCGTCATTTTCAAAATCGTGCCCGACGCTTTGGTGCGCGTGCTCGAATTCAAGAAAGGCAACATCGATTTCATGCAGAACGATCTCGAGCCCGACATGATTCCCTGGCTCAGAAGCAATTCTAACGCAACCGTCGATGCTTATCCGGGCACGACGTTTCAGTATATCGGCATCAATCTCCGTCATCCGATTTTAAGAAACGTCAAAGTTCGCCAAGCGCTGGCCTACGCGATCGATCGCGACAACCTGGTTCGTCATCTTCTAAAAGGCACCGGAACGGTCGCCGGCGGTTTGCTGTCGCCGCTCAATTGGGCCTACGACGCCAACGGCCGGCGCTGGCCGTACGATCCGAAGCGTGCCAAGCGACTCCTCGACGAAGCCGGCTATCCCGATCCTGATGGCGACGGTCCCTTGCCGCGTTTTCATCTGTCTTTTAAGACCACGAACATCGATCTGCGGCGGCGCATCGCGGAAGCGATTAAAGAGCAGCTGCAGCAAGTCGGTATCGAGATCGATGTCCGCAGCTATGAATGGGCAACGTTTTACAGCGATATCAAGAAAGGTAATTTTCACCTTTACTCGCTCGCGTGGGTTGGCATTATGGATCCGGACATTTTGTATCAAATATTTCACTCGTCGAGCTTTCCGCCCAACGGCGATAATCGCGGCCGCTATAGCAATCCCGCCGTCGACCGTTTGCTCGAACAAGGACGATCGACGAATGAACTAGCGGAGCGAAAGCGCATCTACGGCCAGGTTCAGCGCATTCTGGCGGAAGATCTTCCCTACGTGCCGCTATGGTGGTGGAACAATGTCGTCGTGAAAAAGCCGGCGTTGGAAAATTTCACGCCCTATCCCGACGGCGATTTGATCTCGCTAAAACATGTCGCACTGCACTAACACCCTCCTGTGAAACGTTACGTTCTTTATCGTTTACTCTTCCTGCTTCCGACATTACTCGGCGCTCTGACATTGGTATTCCTGCTGATCCATTTGATACCGGGCGATCCCGTCGATGTCATGCTCGGCGAAACCGCCGCCACGGCGGACAAAGAAGCGCTGCGCGAAAGCTTGGGCCTCAATCGACCTTTGTCCGTACAATATCGAACCTTCATGTTCGATCTCGCCGCCGGCGATCTCGGTCGATCGCTTTATGAACGTGCCAGCGTGACCGAGATCGTACGCGCGCGCTTTCCGGCCACCCTGGAACTTGCATTGTGCGCTATGATCGCGGCGATCGCCATTTCGTTTCCGCTCGCCGTGGTCGCCGCAGTGCGGCGCGGCAGCTGGATCGACCGCTCGGCCTTGACGTTTTCTTTGTTTGGATTGTCCATGCCGAATTTTTGGCTGGGTCCCTTGCTGATGATTATTTTTTCCATTCAGCTCGGCTGGACGCCGGTGTCCGGTCGCGGCGGTTTCGGCCATTTAGTCTTGCCGGCGTTCACCCTCGGCTTGGGCATGTCGGCGATCCTGATTCGCATCCTGCGCGCGAGCTTGCTGCGCGCCATGAATGAAGAGTATGTGCAGACGGCCCGTGCCAAAGGCTTGAGTGAGCAACGTGTTTGGCTAAAGCACACGCTGCGCAACGCGCTGCTCTCAGTCATTACAATCATGAGCCTGCAGTTCGGCAGCCTTCTTACCGGCTCTTTGATTACCGAAACGATCTTTAGCTGGCCGGGCATCGGCCGCTTGACCGTGCAGGCGATCCAGACCCGCGACTATCCGCTCGTGCAAGGCTGCGTGCTCGTGATCGCGGTTTCTTACATTTTGGTGAATTTCCTAACCGATCTCGCCTACAGGCTCGTCGATCCGAGAATCACCTATGGCGAATAGAGTGTGGCTTGGTGCAGGCCTTTTAATGCTCCTGTTGCTCGGCACGACCGCGCTTTTCGCGCCAATGTTGGCGCCGCGTGATCCACTCAGCCAGAATCTAGATCAGGATCTGATTGCACATTCGCGCGAGCATCCACTCGGAACGGATAAACTTGGACGCGACCTATTGAGTCGAATCATTTACGGCGGGCGCGTTTCACTCCTTGTGGGAATGGCGACCGTCACCCTGTCATTGACGATCGGCGTCGCCATTGGATCTTTCTCAGGTTACTTCGGCGGCTTGGTCGATCAGATGCTCATGCGCTTGGTCGACATCCTGATGGCTTTTCCAGGTATCTTGCTCGCCATCGCTTTCACCGCCGTGCTCGGCCCTGGTCTCGATCATGTTATTGTCGCGCTTTGTCTGATCGGCTGGACCGGTTACGCGCGGCTCGTGCGTGGCGAGATTCTCTCCCTGCGCGAGAGAGACTTCATCCACGCGGCACGCGCCCTCGGCGGTCGACCGAAGCGAATTATCCTGCGCCATCTGCTGCCCAATCTGCTGCCGCCGCTGCTGATCCAAGCAACTTTCGGCTTGGCGGCAGCCGTCGTCGCGGAAGGCAGCTTGAGCTTCCTCGGACTCGGTGTCGAGCCACCGACACCGTCATGGGGTTCGATGCTGAACGACGGCCGGCAGTTCCTGTTGGTCGCGCCGCATCTCACCACCTACCCCGGCCTCGCTCTCATGATCACCGTGCTCGCGTTGAATCTCGTCGGCGACGCGCTGCAAGAACGACTCAACGGTCGGAACCGTTGAGCGAAACCGCGGTTCCAAACGTTTCAGACGTTCCAATAGTTCCAATCCGGAAATTCGCGGATGATCTGCCTAACTTTTGGAACGATTGGAACCGCTGGAACCATTGGAACTCCAGTTATCGACGTTGCCTAAAGCTCGCTGCGGTGATAATTAACTCCGAAGCAAGGAGGACATCCAATGAGACTCTACTCCAGCCATGGTTGACCCTACGCTCACAGGACAAGGATTGTCCTCGCGGAAAAGAAAATTCCCTACGAATTGATCGAAGTCGATCTCAAAAACAAGCCTGAAGATCTCTTACAGCGGAATCCCTACGGCAAAGTGCCCGTGCTCGAAGACGGCACGGGCGTGATCTACGAGTCCGCGATTATCAACGAATACCTGGAAGAAAAATTTCCCGCTATTCCCTTGTTGCCGAAGGATGCGTTGCTGCGCGCCAAGGCGCGCATTTGGATTGATTACTTGAATACGCGCATTCACCCTGCGGCCTCCGATCTGGCGCATGACCGGCAGCCGGATAAGGCTCAGGCAAAAATGACGCAGTACCTGAATACATTGGACCAGGAAATGGCCGGGAAAAAATATCTTATTGGCGACTACTCGCTGGCCGACATCACTTTCATTCCGTTCTACACCCGGCGCGAACGGTACCACGTGGTCATCGACGATCGGTTTCCGAATGTTAAACGCTGGGGCGACGAGCTGATCGCGCGCGAAATATTGGTATGATGGAGTAGTGGAGTAATGGGATTTGGAATTCCCAACGCTCCATCACTCCAATGCCAAATAACTATCAACCATCAAAACTTTCCAGCCTAGAGCATCCATGCAGCCTCTACTCGTCAATCCGCAAGAGATTCGCGGCATCGTCACGATGGCGGAAGCCGTTGATGCGGTGCGCTTAGGTTTCCGCGAATGGGGCGAAAACCCGCAACTCAATGCGCCGCGCAGGGGCATTCACATTCCCTCCGGTGTGCGTATCAGCGTGCATCAAGGCGGCGTGCCCGCGGCCAAAGCGACGGGCTTGATGACACACTGCGAATGGGTCAAACCCATGGCCGAAGAGCAAGTCTATCCGCGGCTCAATCATCCTGTGATCGTGCTCTACGACTCTGCTGAAGGCGAGCTTAAAGGCATCATCGTCGGTGAGATCATGTGCGCGGAGTTGCCCAATAATATCGCCGTTACCGGTCTTCGCACCGCGGCCACCAGTGCAGTCGGCACCGACCTGCTCGCTCGACCGGACGCGACCCGTCTGGGCTTGTTCGGCGCCGCTGGCCAGGCAAAAAATCATCTGCTCGCGCTCATGCAGGTGCGCAATCTCAAAGAAGTGAAGGTCTATAGCCGCAACCCCGAGAACAGAAACAAATTCGCCGAAGAAATGAGGCCTGTAACCAATCTCGACATTGTCCCCGTTGTGTCGCCGGAAGAAGCCGTGCGCGGCGTGGATATTATTTTAACGGCAACCAATTCCAGCGAGCCGGTGTTCGACGGCAATTGGCTCGAACCCGGGCAGCATGTCACCACGATCGTCGGCAGCAACGTCGGCTTGGTCAAAGGTGGTTTTACCGCCGCCAAACGGCGCGAGATCGACGACGCCACTTTGGCGCGCAGCCACGTGCACGGCATCGTGTCGATCCAACAGGCGATCCAGGACGAACAAGCGGACATTTACGATCCGGTAGAGCGCGGCGTGATCCGCTGGGAACAGCTGATCGAGATCGGCGAGATTCTCGCCGGCAAAAAAGACGGTCGCACCAAAGCTGAACAGATCACGTTTTACAAAAACAACGCCGGCCAAGGCGTCGCCGACGTCGCCCTGGGCGCCGCGGTGCTGGAAAAGGTCAAAACAAAAAACGCCGGCCAGCAGCTAAGATTGGAGTGACGGCCTTCCCACCCAATACTTCAGCACTCCATTACTCCAACTTTCTTCCGCTCGTCCGCGCCGCGCATCGCTGAAGTTATGATCGCGATCGATGTCAAACCGGCGACCACGAGCCATGAGCTTTGAAAAGCTTTGATAAAAATGTCCGGCGTTTGACTCCATTGCGTGTAGGGCGGCACCGCCGCACCGGCCAGCCCGTAAAAATTTAGCCAGCGCAGAAACAGCACGCTGCCGGCCGCTACGCCCATAGCGTTGGCGATGTTCGCAGAGGTCAGCGACAAGCCGCTCACCGCGCCGACGTAACGCGGCTCCACGGCATTGAACATACCGCTCAAATTGGGCGACTGAAAAAGCGACCAGCCCAAACCCAACAGCATTAGCGGAATCATCATCGCCACCTGACCGCTGTCCGCGCCCAATCGGGAAAATCCCAGCATGCTCGCGACCGTCAGGACCGAGCCGACGGTGCAGAGCATGCGCGATCCCAGCCGATCGGCCAACCAACCGCCGATGGGCGCGAGGAAGACGATTACGAGAGAGAAAAAAATAATCGTCAACCCGACCTGAGTCGGCGTGAACTGGGGAATGCCCTGCAAATAAAATGGCAGCAGAAAAAACGTCGAGGCATGCGACAGCGCCACAAAAAAATGGCTTAGAACGCCGGCGGTGAGAAGTCGCACCTTGAACAGCGACAGGTCGAGCAACGGCGCTGGATCTTTGCGCTCGAAGTAAAGCAACAAGACAAGAGACATCGCAGACGCGACGAAAGCAGCGAGCGAAAACAGGCCGAAGCCGGACTTGGCAATCTGTTGCAGCCCGACGATCAACGACACCACGGTCATTAGCAGTGTGATCATGCCAGCGGGATCGATGGAATAATCACGCTTTTCGGTCACCGATTCCGGCAACACTTTCCAGGCCATCGACGCCGCCGCGATAGCCACCGGCAGGTTCATGAAAAAAATCCAGCGCCAGCCAACGGCGTCGACAAGAAACCCGCCGACGGACGGCCCGGTGATGAAACGACATCGACATCATACCTAGCGCGCGGCCGCGGCCTTCGCGCGCGTAGAGCGTCGAAGCGATCGCCCGACCGTTGGCCAGGACAAGCGCGCCGCCGACCGCTTCGACGACGCGGAAGCCGATGATCTGCCAGAGCTGCCCGCTCAAGCCGCAACTCGCCGAACCGACGCCGAGTAGCACAAATCCCAGCGCATAAATCTTTTTCCGGCCCAATTTGTCGCCTAGGCGCGCCATGCTCAGGACCAACCCGACGATGGTGAGCTGATATGCCAGCGGCACCCACTGGACCACCGCCAGGGAAACGTCGAAATAGACCGATAGCGTCGGCAGCGCAACCGTCACCGACCGCGAGTCGATCGCGCTCATGAATTGACCGAGGCAGACGTTGATCAATGCCAGACGTCGCAGTTTAGGCGTGAGATCCGGTTGCGGCATAGGACGGTTGTATCGCGCGGGGAGTATGAATTCGATTTTGCAGCGCGTGTCATTCCGAACGGCGTGAGGAATCTATTCCCTTTTACTTGACGAGTCCCGCATCCTTGGATAGCGTGAAGGAGGATATTATTCCATAGACAAGCAAACCATGAGCAAAGTTGCCATCGCCCAAGTCCAATCGTCCACCGACAAAAAATTAAATCTCCGCTCCGCTCTCGCGCTGATCAGAGCCGCGCGCAGCAGCGGCGCGGAGCTCATCGCCTTTCCGGAATTCTTGATGGCTTTTTCTCCCGGCAGTCAATCCGCCGAAGAGCTGACGCAAATCGCTGAGACGACCGACGGACCTTTTGTCGCCGCCTTGCGCGCCGCCGCCAAAGCCGCCGGCATCGCCGTCCTGGCGACGATCTACGAAACGTTCGCTGGAGCGAACCGCGTTTTCGACAGCGCCGTTTGGATCGACGCGCACGGAAACGTGCCGTCCGTGTACCGCAAACTGCACCTCTACGATGCTTTTGGTTTCAAAGAGTCGGACAAGTTTCATCCCGGCACCGACGTCGCGCCGCTCGTGCAGTTGGGAGAGATTCGGTTCGGCACGATGATTTGCTACGACTTGCGGTTCCCGGAAATGGCGCGCCTGCTCGCGCTCCAGGGCGCAAATGTGCTGGCCGCGCCGTCAGGCTGGGTCCAGGGCGAGCTAAAAGTGGATCACTGGCAGACGATGATCAAAGCCAGAGCCTTGGAAAACGGCTGCTTCGTCGTCGCGCCAGACCAGGTCGGCAATATCTATATCGGCCACAGTATGATCGTCGATCCGCTCGGACGAACGCTTATCGATCTCGGTGAAAAAGAGGGGCTGGAAGTCATTGAGCTTGATTTGGATTTGGTGCGCGAGACCCGGGCGAAGCTACCGCTTCTCGAAAATCGCCGCACCGATGTCTATGCGCAACATGCTACCGCGAAGCTCCCGTGACGCCGAGTAATACACGGCGCGCCTTTCACACAATCTCTAATTAACGGAGGCGGACGACAAATTGTAACGCGACCCGAAGGTAGGCCTGGAAAAAGCTTGCTCCGATCCGGAAATATCCCCGGCTGAAAAATCCTCTGGTGCTCGCAAAACTCGGTCGAACTTCGTCGTGGAACGAGAGTGCCGCGAAACAAACGCGCGCGCGGCGAAATTCAACACCCTCCACGGCGAGGTCGAAACTCCGGTCTTCATGCCGGTCGGTACCCAGGCGACGGTGAAAGGACAAACCGTCGATAGCTTAAAAACAGCGGGGACGCGCATTCTCCTCGCCAACACCTATCACCTGATGCTTCGTCCGGGGCCCGAGGTCTTCAAACGATTCGGCGGCATCCACCGTTTCATGAACTGGGATGGTCCCGTACTGACAGACTCCGGCGGCTATCAGATTTTTTCTCTGCCGCATTCGAGGGAAATCAACCAAGAGGGCGCGCGCTTTCAAAGCTACGTGGATGGAAAGCCCTATCTCCTCTCGCCCGAATCCAGCATCGAGATGCAGCAAGCGATCGGAAGCGACATCATGATGGCCCTCGATCAGTGCATCCTTGCCACCGCCTCTTTCGCTCAAGCCGAGGCTGCCGTCGAGCTCACCCATCGTTGGGCGGAGCGTTCTCTGCGGGCCCGAGGCGACTCACCGCAGGCGCTATTCGGCATCGTTCAAGGTGCCTGCCATCGCGATCTGAGAAAAAGGAGTGCCGAGTTTCTACGTGAACTCCCTTTCGATGGCTTGGCGATCGGCGGACTCGCCGTCGGAGAAACTCAGCGCGAGCGTTACGAGCTGACGGCGCTCGTCACGGA
>VBKX01000539.1:0-2800 GCA_005879435.1 Deltaproteobacteria bacterium | reverse complement strand
TGCGGTTACGCCGCTCCGTGTATAAATTTCGCGAAGAACCCATCGACGCCCGTTGTGATTGCCGGACCTGCCGGCAATACTCGCGTGCCTACGTGCATCACCTCGTCAAATCGGATGAGTTCCTGGGTTGGCACCTGTTAGGACTCCACAACATGAGCTTCTATCATCGCCTCATGCGTGAGATTAGGGAAAGCATTTTGCGCGATGATTTTTTATCTTACTACGAGACGCAACGACTCGAGCTGACGCGAACCGACCAAGACAATCCGCACCGGCCGCCGAAAAAAGCCCGGACCGTGCAGCACTCGCGCTTGGGCGATTACGAAATCCACAAGTCGCCGCACGGCTTTTTTAGCATTCGCCAAATCAGCTCCGGCGAAGTAATGCACTCGGTAAATGCGCCGAGTGACGAAGCCAATAAGCTCTACGTAGAGCAGTCGTGTCTCCCCGCTCGTCTGTTAGAGCAAAAGACCCTGGCTGACCAATTAGTGATCTGGGATGTCGGTCTGGGCGCGGCGTCCAATGCCATGGCGGCCATTTACTGTTTTGAAAAATGTTGCGTGGAAGAAGGTGAAAACACCCTGCGCCCCCTGCGACTCGTGAGTTTCGAATGGGATCTAGATCCGCTCGCTCTCGCCGCCAAACATGCTAGCCGTTTTCCGCACCTACGGCACCGAGCGCCCTTCAAGATTCTTCAAGACGGACGGTGGCAACACGAATCATCCTTGCTCCAATGGGAACTTCTGCAAGGGAATTTCCGCGGTCTTATCGATTCAGCGCCGGTTCCTGATCTTATTTTTTACGACCCGTTCTCGGCAAAAACAAACGACGCGCTTTGGACCGGCGAAATCTTTGCGCGTCTATTTGAGCGCTGCCGAACGAAATCAGCGGAGCTCTACACCTACTCAGCGTCCACCGCGGTAAGAGTCGCGCTTTTGTCGGCGGGTTTTTTTGTCGCTGCGGGCGTCGGCACGGGTCCTAAGTCCGACACCACGATCGCGTTCACGCGAGCGAATGGAGCGAAAGACCATCCCTTATCGCCACGACTGTTGGGCCAGGAGTGGCTCATGCGCTGGCGCCGCAGCGACGCAAAGTTTCCCACGGCTCTTGCGAATAAAGCGAGAGCGAATTTTGAAAATCTGATTGAATCTCACCGGCAGTTTACCGACGATTCGCGCAAATTATGCTGATCGTGCGATTGTCGATCAGCGCGTCGCAGCGGTGACCCAGGAATATCGAGATGAGAATATCGGTCACCTAGTTATCGCGATTAGCATCATCGAATCACGGAGAAAAGTCCTCGTCACGTTTGGTGTTATCTTTTGTCAATTTTCTCGTCGCCTCGGGTGTTCTATGGGTCATCACTTTCATCCGTCGTGTTTTTCTCGCATATCATCCTTCTACTCGGTCGAATCGATCGCGTAAGGACAGCTGCATCGTGGTCGCACAATACACAGTCCTGCCGGTTATCGCGTTGACACCATACCGCAGTTTCTATTACTCTTACTGTGAAGCGTTTCGCTCGCGCTGATTCTTCTTCGCGTCGATCAACGAAAGGGATCTCATACCATGCTCAGTCAAGAAGAAAACGATTTACTCACGCGCGTCGGCCCGGGAACCCCGGCAGGCCAACTGCTTAGACGCTACTGGCACGTGGTCGCGGCGGCATCCGAGCTGACCGACGAAAAGCCCAAAAAGCGGGTGCGGATCCTGGGCGAGAATTTACTGCTCTACCGCAATCGACGGGGCGGCTATGGCCTCGTCGCCGAACGCTGCTCGCATCGCGGCGCATCGCTTTACTACGGTTTCACCGAGGACGACGGCATCCGCTGCGCCTATCATGGCTGGAAATACGACGCATGCGGCAAGTGCGTCGAGCAGCCCTTTGAAAACCCGGAGAGCGGGTTCAAAGACAAGATCCAGCATCCGGCCTATCCCGTTGAAAAGTTGGGCGGTTTGCTCTTCGCCTACATGGGACCGGCGGATAAGAAACCGCTTTGGCCGAAATGGGACGTGTTGGTGCGCCTGGATGGTGTGAAGAAAGTCGATGTCTGCGAAGTGCTGGAGTGCAATTGGCTGCAAGCGATGGAAAACTCCGTCGATCCGACCCACACGTATTATCTTCACTCGCACACGCTCAAGCTCAAGGGCGACAAGGATTACGTGCCGTTCCACTATCAGCAGCTGAGCAAGATCGATTTCGAGTTGGTGATTCAGCCCTCCTGGGCCGGCATTCAAAAACAGAGAATTTTTGCCGGCGACGACGTCCCCGCCGAGGCACCTCACCCGCTCATTTTCCCGAATATTCTCTTCGTGCCGGTGCGCACGGGATACGCGATGCATTTCCGCACGCCCATCGACGACGCGAACACGCAGGTCTTTCAATTTCGCTTTAGCCCGACGAAAGACGGCCGTATCGCCGACCAACCGGAGGACCCCCCGTTCGAATTCGTCGCGACCAAGAACGACGACGGCGAGTTTCACCTGAATCACTTCGCCAGCCAGGATCACATGGCTTGGGAAACTCAAGGACCGATCGCCGACCGCACCTGCGAACACTTGGGTGAAGGCGACCGTGGCATCATCATGTTCCGCAAATTGCTGCGTGAGCAAATCAGCGCGTTGCAAAACGGCGATAATCTTATCGGCGTCAATTTTGATCCTGCACAGGACGAGATGATCCAACTCATTCACGCAGGCTATGACGCCTACTCCTTCGCGGCGGCAAGGGAGAGAGAAGCCAAGCTCGCCTAAAGTTTTAGGACGCGGCGCACCGTCACCCTTTACTCGCCTGCGAACG
>VBKX01000538.1 GCA_005879435.1 Deltaproteobacteria bacterium | reverse complement strand
GTGCTCACCGAGTTTCTCTTCTCGTGAACTTTTGAACCTTTGAACGGGGGGTCAGTCTGAAACGTCTTGAACGAAGCGAAGAGATGGAACGGCTAGAACAACTGGAACGGGTCTCGGCCGGCAGACCGAGCCTGTCGCTTCGACGCGTCAGGTCTGAGGAACAGCCCAGCGCACTTTTCCGGCGGCGATCTCGCGAAGAGCGATAACAATATCTCGGTTATCCGATTTTATAACCGGCTTGGCTCCTTTTAGGAGCTGCTTTGCTCGTATCGAGGCGAGCAAGACGAGATCAAAACGACTCGAAACTTTATCCAAACAATCTTCGACGGTTACTCTTGCCATAGGCAAACACTCTAGGCCTCCGGATCGCAGAACACAAGGATAATTTCTGCAGTCTTGCAGTTTTCACCGCGTCGTATGATGCGATTCTCCATAATCATCAGCGATCCCACCGAGTTAGTCGAAACGGCGGACCGGACAGGTGTTCATTTATTTGTTTCTTTCCTACGCAGAACAGGCGCAAGATGTTCCGACTTCTAGTTTTTCCCATCTCCCATCCTCCCGCGTCCCGGCGGCAAATCAATCGCGTTCTTCAGAACGTTTAGATGTCTGGAGAATTCCCAATACGTCCAAGTCTCTCTGACCTTGAACTTTTTTGAACCTTGAACCTTTGAACGGTTTCGACTTTGAACGACTGGCACGGGCGCGCACACGGCATGCTTAGCTTGTTTTCGATAGCTGCCTGGCACAGGCGTCGGCGACGCCGCTGTCGGATTTCTCGTCGCCTGGCATGATCGCCCAACTCTGCGCGTCGATGAAGCGGCCAATTTCCCAAGCGTCTTTGCCCTTCATTTCGACCAGCTTTTCGCTCTTGGCCTTGTCCCGATTGAACTGCGCCACGCAAATCGATCCCAAACGCTCCGCCACCGCCGTGGCAGCGGTCTCCTTCGCCATCGCTACCGCGCCGCCGTTGGTCACCCATCCACCGAAATTGAACCCAACGTACACGGTCACAAGCGCGCCGCCTACGCCGCTCCATAAACCGAGCTTAATCTTTTTCGAATCCACCGGGCACCTCCGTTAGGTCCGAGTTTCACACCCGCCGATTCAATTCGCCGCAGCGATGGCAGATCCAGAAATCCGAATACTGTCTCGCCGCCGAGCCTTCTTCGCATGTCTCACAATGGAGATGGCGGCAGTCGTCGCAAACGACGCTGCCTCTCAACGCCGGGCGTATCGCTGGTGCCGAATTGACCTCGATGAGAGCAACCGATTTTTGCTCTCTCGGTAGGTCTTTCACCGCCAGCTGCTGTATTTTTCCATCGCGCATATCGTCATCTTAAGCGACTGCTGCCTTAATCGCGGCGCAGGCCTTAATCCCCGCCAAGCCGAAGGTATCTTCTCGGCGTCTCGGAGAGAGATAGCGATCCAATCGTGAACAAATATTGAAAAGGTTCGTCGCGCGAGCTGTCATCGAGCGCCCCTTCCGCTCCAAGCAAGCGGCGAGAAAGTGGTCCCGTTCGTGGCGAATGTCCACAAAGGGAATGTATGACGAGTTGCCGGACTCGTCAGCGGTATGAAAAACGGAAAAGTAATGATCGTTGTATCGCAGGGTCACCACCGCGGAATCTCCCTTTGTTCGGGCTTCCGGTCCTGTGGCCCCGGTGGTTTAAGCTCGGACGGCTTTTTGCGTGATCGAATGCTATACCTGATAGGCTGCAGTTACAATGATACCACGAATTACGACTGCTACGTTTAGGCAGTAATGCGTCAGGTTGGATAGTGGTAACAGAGCCCCGCGCCTTCCGCGGTGGAATCTTGCCGGCCCAGACTCGTCGCGCGAACCGCTATTTTTGGCGCGATGTCGGAGGCTCAGATTTTGAATTGTTCATGGCTCGACGCCAGACCCCATAGATTGCACGCGCAAATTATATAGCGATGAGGTCAAGCGGAACGCCATCCGAAGCCAAACGACCGCAAGGAAACGTTATTTCGTTTGTTGAATCGCCAAAATCGACGTGAGAGGCGCACTGACGGTGACCATTGTGCTAGCCGCGGCAGCGGAACGTTCGTCCCATGTCGCGCTCGATCTGCCGAAATCGACGCCGGCGGCCGCCTCAGCGTGTATCCGAATATCACCAATCTTGAAGGTTCCGGCTATTGGCTGATGCCACCCATCGTTGAGAAGCACCGCGCTAATGTTGTTTTCGTGAATATCAAGCATCGATTTATCTCCTTTGGACGCATCTATTAGGACACACAATCATGAGAAAGCAACTCGGACCGAAACTCTGCCTCCGATAGGGCCGTGCGGTTGCGGCGCTTTCTTAATTAGCTGCACACCAAAGGAGCGCGGTTGTCTTTTCGATGGATGGCCTGAACGGAGCGCGGGGGTCGAACGGTTTGAAGGAATTGAACGGGCCGCCGGATTGAAGGTCTGGCACAAACCCGTTCCATAACAGGCCTTTACTTTTTTCAGCGCAGCGCCGGCACGCCGCTCGGGTAAATTTGTTTTAACAAGCCCTCGTCGGTAATCTGCTTTATGAATTCGTCGTTGTTGAACTCGGTGACAAACTGTTCGGCGGTCCGGCCGGAGACCCCTAAGTTTTCTAAAATGGTCTTGGTGCCTTCGGAGGTCGGACGGGGCACCGGTTCCATATAGCGGGTGTCGGAGTCATAGGCGTGTTGCAAAATACTCGGATCGGAAACCCGGGTATATTTCTGCAAAATTCCCTTGGCTTCGCTGGGGCGCCGTCGGATGTAAGCGATCGCCTCGGTGATGCCGGCGACAAAGCTGCGCATGCGCGCCGGCTGCTTGGTCATGTAAGGACGCATCGCCGCGCTGCAATTTCCGGCATAGGGAATGTTCAAGTCGCCCAATTCCAGCAGCGGCTTAAAACCCGCCTGGGCAGCCTGCAGATCGTTCGGCGAGGTCGCGAAGATCGCCTGCACTCTGCCGTTGACCAGCGCCGCAAACGCCGCGCTGGTGGAACCGCTATAGATGAGAGAAATATCCTGTCCGGGTTTCATCCCTTGGCGCGCCAGAAAAAGCTTCGCGGCAAAATCGCTGGCGGACCCCGGGTTGGCCACCGCCAACACCTTGCCGCGCAGATCGGCAACTTTTTGGATCGCCGGAGTGACCATGATTTTCGACGTGAGCTTGTGCACCACGCAAGATGTCACCACGACATCCGCGCCTCCCAGACGCATCTGCACCAACGGCGGACCCGCTGAAAAATAGATTTGGATGTCATCGCTGAGAAGTGCCGGCCGGCCCGCCGCGCGCGGCAAGTAGATCGGTTTGACTTGTAACCCATGCCTCTCGAATAGCTTTGCCTCCGCGCCCACCCAGAGCGGCAGGATCGATCCCGACAGCGTCCCATGGCCGGCGAGTATTGTCGGTCGCTCTTGAGCCAAGCTCACAGGTGCGCAATGCAGCAGCAGGCCCCATACGATACCCGGCACAATCAGCAAGACGCGATGACATCTCATCCACAGACCTCCAAAGGTTACCTGGCTATCTATCATCGCATTTATTGGCCAGCCAAGCAGCCCACCCAATGGACTTGCGAGTGCGAAGTCCATGCGTTCCTTCTAAGCTACCGTGCGGTGAATCCCCGGTAACTTACAGAGAATGCTGCCACGTTTCGGGAATTCCCGAAACGTGGCAGCTACGACCGAGCTACTCTTCCCTTGAACGATTGAACCTTGAACCGTTGAGCGAGCGTTACTCGGAAACGTTTTGAACGGAGCGTAGCGGTTGAACGGCTTGAACGATTTGAACGTCTGCAGTTATGAGGAAAAGCTACTTTTCTTTTCGGTCCGCAGAATTCTTCTCAGAACTATCAACCTTCATCCATGTATTCTCGGCCGAATCGGAACTGCTCAAACCGTTTTTGTTTCTGGATCTGGTCGCTGATGGACGGTCCATCGCAGGGACCAGAGTAATCGATGTAGCCATCCCCGCCCATTTGCGTTGGCCTTGCGAGATCCGAGGGACCGACGGGTTGCAGTTTCTTGTGGCAGTAGCCGTTACCGGCTTCTTGCTGGATAGGAGCAGCCACATCGTAGGTGCCGCTAGTACAGCCGGCGAACGAAAGCAGAGAGATAATCAGTGAGGTCGGTAAAACGAAACGGTTCATAATATTATCCTTTTGGCTAGAGAAAAGCCCTAACAACGGGCAGGTGACTTTCTCTTAAGTCCACCGCCGGCCACGCGGGGGCAAAGGATTTCCAGACTGGTTCCCGCTCCCGTCTCCGGCGCCTCGGCGGTGAATCATCCGCTGGCTTCAAGCCAACATTTCGACACTTCGAGAATTTCCGAAACGTGGAAGTCCCCTCGGAGTTGCATTTGTCTTTAACTTTTTGAACCAGCCGAAGCGTTTGAACTTTTGGAACGTCTGGAACGGGCCTGAATATTCGCCAGCAGATTCTCCGTCAATCTGTTCTCATGCTCGACGAACGATTCGGAGGGCAATGTAGGGAACGACGTTCAATAGGATAATACCGAGCTTGAAGATCGACATCCCGGCATAGTGAAGCATGTCGAACTGCTCCACTGACAGACGAAACCATCGACTGTGCAACAGATACATCCGATCGTGCGCCAGCACGAAGAACGAAAACCACACTAAAAGAATCCCCTAGTTGATTACGGCACAGCACAGAAGTGCTTTGCGCATCATCTCGATACTCATGATCTACCTCCGATCCGCCGATAGCCTTAGGCCGCGAGGATATCCTCTGCCCATGCTTGCGTCGAGTCGCGGCGTGATAGCACAAGTGCCGAAAGGTGCGCACGCGGCTGTCGAGTTGAGCCTCTCTCGGCTGTTCCCAATGGAAGAAATTAACCAACTTTTAAACATAGCGTCAAATTTTCCTCACGGTGATTTGCTATCAACAGGAGAAAGTTTATTGTGGATTTATCGCGCTACGATTTTTTCACCACTTGTGAGACGATCGATCCGGCGAAGAGCGCCGATCGCTGATCGCAACGAGCTATGTTGCAAGAGACCGTCACTTTAATTCCGGCGATCGCCGGCCTCGTGGCTGCCGCGGGAGGTGTTTGGGCCGCCCGAGCTGCCCATCGATCGGCCATTACCGCACAGGAGGCGGCCAGACGGGCTGAAAAAGTCGATCGGCGTGGACTGCTGAGAGATCTGAGCAGCACCGCTCATCGTATTGTCGCTGAATCTTTACAGATAGGTTTGCTCATCGAAGAACTGAAGACCGAGTACCGGATGCTCGCTACTTCCTCCGGGCAATCAGGAAGTTCGAGAGAGAAACTGCTCATCCAACGGGCCGAAGCGAAACAGAAGGAGGTCTGCCCATTGCAGGAAGAAGCACAAAAACTGATCGAAGAGCGGACGCAACTTCGCAATGTTTCAGAAGAGGACTTGACGCAATTACTGAGCAAGTTCGACGGCGACCTAGTTCACGTACTCCGGATAAGA
>VBKX01000537.1 GCA_005879435.1 Deltaproteobacteria bacterium | reverse complement strand
ATCAAATATTTTTTTGCTTGCGTCTCGGCCAACACCTTGGCGATCAAGTCACGACTCGCGCCACGATAAGCCTCCACCTGCACGCCGTATTTCGTTTCAAAGGCGCGCGCAAGATCCTTGTACGAACCACCTGCCAGCGCGGTGTACCACACGACTTTGCCTTCTTTCTTCGCCCCTGCAAAGAGGAGTTGCTCGCGGTCTGTGCCGTTGTAGACAGAGAGCTCGGCGAGGGTGGACGGTTTGGTGGATTGAGCCGATACCATGAGTGGACACGACAGCGTAACGAACAAAATGAGATGGGCCAGAAATTTCACCGGTTTTCCTCCTGCGAAGAATCACAAGGATGGCGACGTGACGGTTACCCTTTGTTATGTCTCCATCCGCCACACATCCTTGGATTCAGGCTTCGTCGCGGAGGGATTCGCCCGATCGAATTCCCATTTGGCGGGATTGTCGAGGATGTATTGCCAGATGCGATTCAAGGAATCCTCATTGCGAATGACGTGTTCGAAATAGTTACGTTGTCATAAGCGTCCAGCAATGGACGGCCAGCCAACCTGTTTGATACCGTCAATGTACTGCTTTGTCGTAATTGATTTGAGACGGTGCACGACATCGGGCAATGACAACACATGAATTTTTTGTAGGGGCAACCCCCTGTGGTTGCCCATCTTCTTTCGCACGGGCACAGCGGCCCGCCCCTACCAAAACAACAATCCCATGGACATGATTCGGCATCACAATGAATGCGTCATGTTCAACACCCGCGTAATTGTTTGGCAACTCAT
>VBKX01000536.1 GCA_005879435.1 Deltaproteobacteria bacterium | reverse complement strand
CCGGTCAGAATGGCCGCGCTGGCCAACGGCGTCGCGGACGGGACTGCGCTTACCTTCGAGGAAATGATGGTCGCCAAGAAAATGGGCTTTAACGTTTTATTGAACCTCATGGATTTCGGCGTCGAAGCGCTCAACAGCGACGTCGTGACGACGCGCAAGTTTATGCGGGAGTCGCGGGAAACCGTCCAACGGTTCATCAAAGGCATGACCAAAGGAGTGAGTTTCTTCGCCGCCAATAAGAAATTCTCCATGGACGTGATCGCCCGTTATACCAAGAGCACGGATGCTGAGAAGATCGAATATGGGTACGATTTCGTCGCCAAAACTTTTCTCAAAAAGCCCTACACTCCAATCAAGGGCATCCAACTCGCGCTGGAGGAAATCGGTGAACGAAACCCAGCGGCAAAAACGGCGAACCCGGAGCAGTTTATCGACATGTCTCTGGTCAAAGAACTCGACCAGAGCGGTTATATCGACGCTCTCTATAAGTAGCGCGAGCGCCAATGGTAATGAATTACTTTCGTTATCGACCTTGTGTGGTATTTTTCAAAGCGTCATGGTCCGACTGCGGTCCAGATGCGGCCGTAGTGGGATGGTAAGGTGAGAGCTGTTTCTTGAAGCGGAGCGATGTTGCTCAGGTTAAGCCCGCCGCCGTGGAGCTCTTCGAGATAGTTGCCACCGATTGGAAACCAGAACGGCACCGTCTGATCAGCGTCGCCGACGTTGATCGCAACAAGCGTGTACGCCGGGCCGTCGTAGCGCGCGAACAGCAGGACACCGCGGGATTGATAGCGCTGCCAGTCGTGGAAGAAATAATACGCGCCGCGGCGAATCTGCGCGCGATTCCGCCTGATGCGGAGCAGCTTTCGCACCAACTGCACCAGCCGTTGCCCCGGTGTGTCGTAAAAAAAGTCCCAGCGCAGGGGGCGCAATAGCGCAACTCGTCCGGCGCCGAAGTCTGGAAGAAAATAGTTTTCGCCGAATTCTTCACCCTGCCACAACAGCGGCAATCCCTTGCTCATCAGAACCGCGATCAGATACGGCTGGAGCATGTACCAGAGGTTGCGATCGCCTTCGAAGAAAAGCGGATTGCCGGCCTCGTCGGGATTGTTCATGCCGAAGTTGCAAAGAAAGCGCTCGTGATCGTGGTTCTCGATATATTGTAGCGCGGTTTTGGGGATCGCATCGCCGTTTGTGTTCTCTTGCTCGGTATAGCCGAACAGTCCGAGCGACATTCCCCAGTCGAAAAGCCGCCCGCGGTCGCCGCGGGCGACGGACTGGGCGGCATCGAACGTGCGGTTTTGCCAGGTGCTGTTGGAGTACGTCGTTCGCAGCACTTCTTCGGGCCCTTCCAGTTGCTCAGCGCACTGAATGAGCGTGAGCGGCGCGCCGGCGCCCGCGTCGAAGCGATTCCAGAAGGGTTGAGCTTGCATGATTTTGCTTTTGGTCAGCTGATAGGTTTCGTACACCAGGCTGGCATAGCCCACGCCGAGCGCGCCGTCCCAATAGTTAGGCACGCAATCGTAGCGGAATCCGTCGACGTGATAGACCTCGAGCCAGTGGTGATTAACCGTGAAAAAATAATCGCGTGTGAGCTGGCGGTTGAAGTCGGTGCTCTTGCCGAAGTTGCTGAAATAATCCTTGGCGAACGGTCCCATGAACGGATTTTCACGAAACTGGAGCCGCGTATACGCATCGAAGTAGGGAAAGTCGACACCGGCGTGGCCGTAAACCGCGTCGACGATCACGGCAATGCCGTGCTGATGGGCAATATCGACCATCTGCTGGAAGTCCGAGCGCTTGCCGAATCTTTCGTCCACGCCGAAGTAGCCGATGGGAAGATAACCCCAGTCCACCGACGCGGCGACGTTGGAGAGCGGCATTACCTCGACGGCGTTCACGCCGCCGAGCTCGGCGATGTTGACCTCATAAAAAATTAGATCCGCGAGGGCCGGCGTGCGCCAGTTCGCCTCCGCAGCGCTCCAGATGTACGGTTGATAGCCGAGGGTGAATGCCGAAAGTTTGCCGACGCCGAACTCGCGCGCGCACGGGTCGATGATCCAGTCGAGACTGCCGACGTTCGGATTGTCGATGCGATAACGATAGAGATAGCGACCGGGACTGCCCCAAGCGGATCCCGGCGTCGCTGGCGTGGCGGCGATGGGCACCGTAGCCGACCAGAAATCGCCGTAGGGCGCGCGCACGCTGTGCGCCAACGGAAATTCCCGGGGTGGAAAATTTTGCAGGAACTGATCGCGCTCGTGAATGACCTTCACCGTGATCGCGTTGCCGTCTGCGGCGGATACCCACGGCAACCAGATGCCGAAGGTTACGGTGCCAGCGTTCTCGATCGCGCCCAGAGTGCCGAGCGGCAGCAAACTCATCGTCATCGCTTATAAAGCCTTCCACTGAATGTGACGGAATAATACTTGCCCAGTGTGGGTCTGCAGACCGATGAAGCGCGGCTGCTGCGGCGTGGAGGGCAGGCCGCGCTGGGGCGACTGTGGATCGCCAGTGAAATGAAAGCGATTGACGACCTGCCCGTTGAGTGCCACCGTAAAGTCCTGGCCATCCACGGTGATCTCGTAGCCGTTCCATTCGCCGACGGGATGGACAATCAGCGGCCCATCGGTCGGTCCCTTGAAGGAATAAATCGCAGCGGTGCGATGGATCAGCGCGTTGTCGGGCCGCGCCAGCTCGTCGATCTGGATCTCGAAGCCGAAATTAATGCCGACGTAAGCCGTGTTGTCGTAGTTCTGCTGTTCGGGATGAGGGAAAGCTATGAAGACACCGGAGTTGTCGTCGGGCGCGGTCATCATCCATTCAAGACGGAGCACGTAGCGAGCCGGCGCCGGCCGCGTAAGCCACAGCATGCCCAGGTCGGTGCCGGGATGAGCCTCGAAGGCGCCGCGGCGGATAAGAAAGTTGCCGGGGTTATCGTGTCCCGGTTGATTGCGGATCGTGGACATCTTCCAGTCGCCGAAGGTCAAGCCATCGAAGAGTGGCTCAAAGCCCGGATCGGCAACTAACGCGGGCGGCGCGATGATCCGATCGCCGGTGCGCCGCGCCAGCGCGATGCCGGTGAGCATCGGGTTGGGCGAGCCGATGCTCGGAAACAGACAGGGCCCCGCCGCGTAGAGATTCTCGGTGTGATGGAAGCGGCCGTCGGGATCAGTGACGCTTTTCGTCGGATCGGTTCCCATCCAAAGCGTGCCGGTTTCGTGGTGCGTCGTGCCGAGCCCGTCGTGGGCGGGGACGCCGCCGGGACCGCTTTGAATCAGTTGCATGGGCTGGCCATTGGCGAAAACGTTCGCTACCTGGCTCATCGTCGCATCCATTACAGCCCAGAGATCGTTATCGCGCTGGGTCGCTGTGAGCGTTACGAAGGCGCGCCGGATGCCGTACTCGTCGGTGCCCGAGTCGAGATCCACGCGGCTCGGATGCGCCGCTGGATCGTTGAAGTCCGCCGCGGCGATCTCGCCGATGCCGCGGATCGCAATTGCTACGTGAGTGTCGGTGGAGGTGCGCAGCTGATCGAAGAAATCGACGTCCGGCACTTTCCTGAAAAGCTCATCTTCGGAGCCGATCGTATTGCCACCGCCGCTCGCGGTGATCTGCAGGTGAAAATGACCGAGCAGGTCGCCGTTTGACCTGGTGGCGCGCCCTTTCACAAAAAGCGCGGATGTTTGCAGCTCGTTGGTGGTCGCTGCAAGCCCGGGAATCGCCGCGCGGGGAACGCGAAAGACAAGATTCGAGCGGACATGGGCGATGAGATTTTTTCCCATCAACGGTTGCGTCGGGATGCCGGTGCCGTCGAAGGAGACGAGCGCCAGACGGGCGCTCTCCAAGGTGCCGAGGGCGATGACTGCGACTCCGCCCGGCGCCAGTTCGATGAAGCCGTTGCTGGTATCGACGCCTGTGACTCTCCAGCTGCCTGCCGCCGTCTGCGCCTTGCGCAGCGAAACCACGCGGGTGTCCGTAACGATCATAAACTCTTTTTTCACGTCATCGCCGTTCGAATCGGAGACAGCGGTACGCGCCGCTTTCATGAGCAACGGCACGGTGCTGAATTTATTCAGGGGAAAGAAGCCGGCGTGGGGCGCGCGAGCCTGGACGGCGAGCGGCGCTTCAAGCTTCAACAGATTGCGCAGATCATCCATGCTAAGAGTCCCGGCCGAAGACAGTCCGAGCATGCTCAACAGGTCTGCCTGTTGTTCGCCGCCCTTGAGCAACGGCGAGGGTGGTAGCTCACTCAGCGGAATGGCGGCGGCGACGGCACCGAGATTGTCGAAGAGCCGTTGGCGCAGCGCGTTATGCAATTCGCCGAACATGAAGTCGTTAGTTTCATCGACCCCGATCTGACGCGAACTTTCGCCAAAATAGCGCGCGTTCAGATCCGTCACCGTTTCGGTCGGCCACGTAGTAACTTCCGCGTCAAGCAGCCGCGGCGACCATCCGCCCCAGTACACCGAGCGCCCGCCGACGGCATAGGCGAGGCCCTTGAACGCGATCGGCGATTTCCACGGAACGCCCCACACTTCATTGCGCGGCGACTCCGGCTGGGGCGCGCTCTCGCTCAAGGAGAACGCCACGGCGGGATCGGCGAAACCCTGAATGCCGGTGTTCTGCACGTGCTCCGGCACGGTGAATAGTCCTGCCTCGATGACCAGGGTGCGCAGACCACCGCCGGATTGCTTTTGACGAAACCAAATATGCTCGGCGATCGCTGCGCCAAAGCTGCCGCCGCCGACCACGATAACGTCGAAAGGACGCCCGCCGCTACTCTTCCAGGCGTTCGCTTCGGTAATGTCATTGCAGAGATAACGTCCCTGAACGTCCTTGGTAAAAGACGTCCTTTCCGTGGCTTTTGCCATAACGCACCTCCTTCTCACTCGATCGGGATCATATTATCGTTTTCGCCGACGCCTCGGTGAAAACTACACCATGCTCGTTAAAAAGAGGTTACAATTTTGTTCTAGTGGGGTTCACTTTC
>VBKX01000085.1:287-2132 GCA_005879435.1 Deltaproteobacteria bacterium | reverse complement strand
TTTACGATAGCGAGAAACTCTTTTAGCGCCTCTTCGTACTTTTCCGTGGCCGCCAGCGCCTGGGCCAATTCGAATCGCGCCGCAACGTTGTTCGGCTCCGCTTTGGCCTTTTCGCGCAATGCCGTTTCATTTTCGGCTGCGCCGCTCTGCAGATTGAGCCGCGCGATCAGGCGATCGGCTTCTTTACGCTCGTCGGTGGCGATCGGTATTTTGTCAAGATACTCCAGTGCGGCGTCGGCGGCGCCTTCGTTCATCGCCAGACGTCCGAGCCCGAGCAGCGCCTTGGCGTGGTTCGGATCGGCGGCGAGAATCTCCTGGTAAAGCGCTTTCGCATCGTCGGTTTTGCCGGACTCTTCGAGAGCCTGACCTTCTTGTGCCTGCTTATCCGCCGCCGTCGGCAAAAACTTTGACAAGAACTCGCGCAGCATCGGCTCGGGCAACGCGCCGGTGAATTCCGACGCCAGCTCGCCGTCCTTGAACAGTTTGACCGCCGGGATGCCTTGGATGCCGAAGGCGCCCGCCAAGCCCTGGTTTTCATCGACGTTGACTTTGGCGAGGATGAATTCACCGTAACGCGCGGCGAGCGCGGGCTGATCGTCCACGTTTACCTTCGCGATGATAACCTGGCCTTGCAGTTCGCGCGCGATTTCGTCGAGCGCAGGCGCAAGCATCTTGCACGGCCCGCACCACTCAGCCCAGAAATCCACTATGACGGGAACTTCAGTCGAGCGCTCCAACACTTCCGCTTCGAAGTTCTCTTCATTAACGTCGATCGTCCACTGATTCATAGCTTCCTTGTCTCACTCTTTGATACCGATTGGAACCTTTGAAACGACTGCAACGATTGGAATCTTAATCGACCGGAGTTCCAATCGTTCCAGAAGTTTCAGTTGTTCCAGACGTTGAATTCGATAAATCGATTTATTTAGCGATGATCGCCTTGGCAAAGTTGCGCACTTTGGCCGCCACCGGCCGTACGGCGTAAACCACCGCTTCCGTCACTTCGTCTTCGCTCGCGCCGCACTTGCGCGCGCGGTCGAGATGAAGCTTGGCGCCATGCTCATGTCCGATGGCAAGATTGACCGCGAATTTAATGAATTCCGCCGTCTTGGCATCCAGGGACCCTTCTTTATATTGAATATCGAAAAACTCCATCTGTTTAGCCATAAGTATGTCTCCTTCACGATACTTTGGTAACATTCTTTAAGCACCTACTTATTAATTACGCGACGAAACGACTACAAAATAGTTTATCGCGCCAAGACGCAAAGCTCGCCAAGTTCGGAAAAACAGAAACTAATTCTTCGTTTGCGCTCTTTGCGCCTTTGCGCGAGTCAGATTTTCTCCGAATCCGTAATCCAAAATGCAACCGAGCATGTCAAAGGTGTTTGGCTACGTTCTTTTCGGAAACGCCGCGGGATCGAACGCCGCGCCGTTGAGTAAATATTCGCTCTTTACCTCCGTCGGCTTGCGAATTGTCTGAATCACGTAGCAGCCCGCTTCGGCGTTGCGCACGACTTTAGCGATTTTTTCGGGCGGCTCATTGGATGTGATCTCGCAACGCGTTTCGACTCCCAGACCTTCTGCTTGCACGGTCTCGCGCAACACTGAACCTTCGTTCTTGAAACGCGCCGTGACGTAGACCTTGGCTTTATCGATATGAGTCTTGAGCATTTCCCCGTACCGGGAAATTTGCGTTAGCAGTCAAAACCCCACCGACAAACCGAAGTACGCCAGCGGCGGCGGTGCGGTATTATCACCGCCGATGCGATCGCCTTCGTCGCAAAAAACCGTGAAGCCGCGGGCGTGCCCTTCCTTACGCATGCGCTCCAAGGTCGCAGCATC
>VBKX01000085.1:0-200 GCA_005879435.1 Deltaproteobacteria bacterium | reverse complement strand
CGTACTCTTCCGTGTAGAGGTCGAGCAATACCGCAAGAAGGACGAACACCACCGGTCCAAGGATCAGCCCCAGTGCGCCAAACACGTCCAGGCCGCCGAGAATGCCAAAGAATAGAATCAGCATGGGAAGTTTGATGCGAGTGCCGATGAACAGCGGTTTCAAAACGTTATCGATGGTCACGACGACACCGAGACCCCAA
>VBKX01000084.1 GCA_005879435.1 Deltaproteobacteria bacterium | reverse complement strand
CGAGCATCCGTTTAGACGGATATGTTTATACACGGGAGAGTTTCCAGGAAGCATTCAAGCTCGTCAGACCAGGCGGTCTGATGAGTGTGTCCTTCTTTTCGGGCCGTCACCTATGGCTGCTCGACCGATTGATTGCGATGGTTCGATCCGCCACCGGATCCCCACCGCTAATCTTTACAAAACCAACCGGACAAGTCATTATCCTCGCAGCAAAAGGCTATTCACCGCCGGTGACCAGCGAAATGCAATCCTACCGGAGGATTCAGAAAACCCCGCGCGAGACCGAAGAAGCCTTGGACGATTGGCCCTATCTGTACCTGCGTAGCCGCTCGATACCCGTCGACTATCTTTTTACGATCTTGATAAGGAACGCCGCGGTATCGAACTCCATTTCTTTTTTCTCGGCGCGGCGTTTCTCCTCTTGGAGACCAAGAGCATCACGACAATATCGTTGTTCTTCGGCGCCACCTGGTTCGTCAGCATGGTAGTTATCCTCGGCGTTTTGATCATGGTACTGCTGGCAAACGTCGTTGCGGCCCGGCTGAAATCATTCCATCGATGGGTTTATTTGCCGCTCATGGTTTCCGTGGCGTTCCTGTATTTTTTCCCAAATTCTCTCGTGCTCGGCTGGTCCCCCTACGCGAGATTTTTTTACAGCGTTTTGTTGATACCTTTACCGATCTTCTTTGCCGGATTGATCTTTTCGTTAAGCCTTAGGGGAAGCCCGGATCCTAGCTTTGCCTTCGGTAGCAACCTGCTTGGCGCAATGGTCGGAGGATTCGTTGAGTATCTTGGCATGACCGCAGGGACAAAGACACTACTCTTGGTCGTCCTGATGTTATATCTGGCGAGTTTATTGTCGAAATCGCGGGCGAGGGTGGCCGTAAGCTGACAGCTTGATTGGGCTGATCAGTGCTTCGCCGCCGCTGCTTTTTCTTCCTTGATGTTCTCGTGAATGAGACGGGGTACTCCGCCGCAGCTAAAGCAGCGTGGCGGCTCGTGCTTCGTCTCGCCTTCAGGATAACGCATGAAACGGCGGTAAAACGGTTTCTCCGTGCCGACGAAGTCGTCATAATAAAAAGCGAGCTTGCCGCACTCGCTGCATTGCAGATATTTTGCCATTGTTTTCCTTCCAATCGCGCTGTGACTTAATCTTGGAAAGTACCACCATCTAAGGTTTAGTTGGCAAAAAGAATACCTATGAACCTAAAGCAGGTCAATGACCGGCGCAGCCGGCGGTTGAGAATTTCACGATTTTGTTGCATGGGTAACTGATAACAAAGGTCATGGAGAATTCGGTAGAGGAAAAGGTTCTTAAATAACTCTAAACTTTATGAGGAGGCAAAACTTATGGCGGTAAAACTGTTTCAATCCCAAACATCGATGTTTTGCGAGAAGATTCGCATCGTATTCGCGCTGAAGAATGTGCCCTACGAGATCGTCGACGTGCGTAAGGATGACCGTAAGTCGCTGATCGAGTACACGGGCCAGAGAAAAGTTCCGTCGATGAATTATGACGGTGAGTGCGTCATCGACTCAACGGTGATCGCGGCGCGCCTTGAGAAGGATCATCCGGAAAATAGCATTTACCCGGACGGCGCGGCGAATAAAGGGCTCTGTTTGGCCCTGGAAGATTGGTCCGATGAAGTGCTGATTCATGCCAACCACGCGATGCGCCGCGCCGAAACTCCGGAAGCGCGGAAAAAAGCTGAAGAAGAATGGGATGTTTATTTCAACACTCTGGATCAGATCTATTCCGGCAAGAAATTTATCTTTGATCGGATGACCATTGCCGACGCGGCGATATTTTCCCAGCTTCATTATCTCTACGCCACGGTGAAGTACGAAATCCCGGTCAAGTATAAAAACGTCAACGCTTTCATGGAAAACATGCGCCAGACGCTCAAGCTCAAATCGCTGGCCGATAGTTTCGAGGCGCAATCGCTCTAGGCGACTTCAGGATCGGCGATGAAAAAAGACGTCATCATACCGCGCTTGGGGTCGAGCGACGAAAGCGACGAGGTGCGGATCCTTCGTTGGCTAAAGACCCAGGGCGAGCAGGTGCGAAAAGGCGACGCTTTGCTCGAAGTGGAAACCGACAAAGTCAACGTCGAGATCGAAGCACCGGATGAAGACGTGCTCAATGTAATAAATGCGCAGGAAGGCGACTTCGTCAAGTTTGGCTCCGTGGTCGCATTCATCGACAAGCCAAATTGATCCTAGTTCTCAACGAACCGGTTAATCCCGGTGCTAGGTTGACCACTTTGCGCAATCGCAGTCGGGGCGCGCAAAACACGCTCCGACTGCGACAACGACGATAATCCCTACCTTGGTGTCAAAAACTCAATTATCGCTCCCCCGGCAGATTCAAGCATGGCGGGATGGTCGGGTGGTCGCTCCATCCGCGGTTATCAACTCGATCTTTTCAACGTGGGTCCGGGCACGCTGATGGCGGAACGTTTTTCGCCATTGCTAAGGCGGACGGGCTGGATCGGCTGTCTGCTCGGTGCCACGGCAACAATTTACTTTGTATTCGGATTGGCAGGCTACGTTCGCAGTTCAGCGCTCAATTTAGGCGTTAGCGCAGTTCTTTTCCTCAGCGCGGGGTTTTTCATTGCCAATTTCTTCGCTATCCCAAAACGGACAAACTGGGTCGGCTGTGTCATCTGGGTGGCAATTTTATGTTTAATCATCACTGAAGGTATTCTCGGCCTGCTGCCGCCGACCAGCCGCGACGAGCTCACCCATCATTTGGCGATCCCAAAACTCTATGCCAAAGCCGGCCGTATCATCGAAGTTCCGATGGCACCTTACGCTTACTACCCGATGCTGCTCGACATGCTGTACGTCCCGTGGGTGTATTGGGGATATGATTTTGTCCCCAAGTTGATTCACGGGCTTTTCGCTTATCTCACGGGTTTGTTGCTGTTCGCTTATCTGGGCCGACGCATGAATGCGGTGTATGGCCTGCTCGGCTTTTTTATCTATTTGTCGACGCCGGTGATCGCCCGTTTGAGTCACTGGGGCTACATCGATCTCGGTATTACATTCTATACGACGGCTTCCCTCCTGTTTTTGTTACGTTGGCGGGAAGAACGCCGCACCATTAGTTGGTTATGCCTTGCGGCGCTGTCGTTGGGATTTGCCCTTGCCACCAAACCCAACGGTTTAGTGGCGGCTCTACTGCTCTCTTTTATTTTTTTGCTCGTCATCGTAAAGCCGCCGCCAAGGCGCCCAACAGAGATCGGCCGCGAGCTGTTTCTATTCGGCGGATTGACGTTGCTGCCGTTTTTGCCGTGGCTTCTCAAAAATTGGTTCCAGACCGGCAATCCGTTCTATCCACTCTTGGGCAGTTGGTTCTCGTCAACCGGCGCTGGAATAGGCCCGGGGGTGAGTTTTGGCGGACTCGCCATACTAGAAAAACGAGCCTTGCTTTACGGTGAGAACAGTTGGGAGATTCTTGGCCTG
>VBKX01000535.1 GCA_005879435.1 Deltaproteobacteria bacterium | reverse complement strand
AAGAGAGTATTACCGTGTCGCCCGGCTCGATCTTGATCGTCTTGTGGTCGTCCAAGGCGACGCGGTGCAACACGGAGAGCGGCTCGCCCTGGCTGCCGGTGGTGAGAAAAGTGAGCTGATCGATGGGCAGATTCTGCCAACGCTCGCTTTCGGTCATGAAGTTTCGCGGCAGATGCAAGTATCCCAACTCCGACGCCACCTGGCCGTTGCGGATCATGCTGCGCCCGCTCAATACCACGCGCCGTCCGCAGCGCTCCGAGATATCGACGACCTGTTGGATCCTCGGGATGCTCGACGAAAAAGTCGAGACCAGCACTTTGCCGGTGCTCCCGCTCCGATGGCGTATATCCCGGACGCTCGACATTGGTCGAGTCGGAGAGCAGCAGCAAAACGCCTTTTTCTCCGTAGGCGGCAAAGGTCTGGAAATCGAACATCTCGCCTTCCATGGGCGTATTGTCGATTTTAAAATCACCGGTGTGAATGATGGTCCCGATGGGTGTTTCGATGGCGAGCGCCAAACAGTCCATCAGGCTGTGTGTTACGCGAATGCCTTCGATGCGAAAGGGCGCGATGTCCCATGGCACGCCGGCGGTGATTTCGCGCACGTCCGCCGTGTCCTCAAGTTCATGCTCCGTGAGCTTGTTTGCCAATAGCCCGAGGGTCAGGCGTGTGCCGAAGATCGGCACATCGAAATGCTCAAGGATGTAGGGCAAAGCGCCGACGTGATCCTCGTGGGCGTGGGTGAGCACGATCGCTTTGAGCCTGTCCCGGCGCTCTAGTAAATAGCTTACGTCCGGGATCACCAAATCGATTCCCAAGAGGTCGGCGCTTGGAAACATCAGGCCGCAATCGACGGCGATGGCGGCATCGCCATATTCGATCAGCATCATGTTGAGGCCGAACTCGCCCAGACCACCGAGCGGTATGATCTTCACTGCATCCATGATGATCTTAGACCCTCTGTTGTTTATCCAAAGCGCGATTCCCAATCGCGCGGTTGCCGCTTTCGGCGGGCCTCTTCGATTCGGACGAGGAGGGTTCGCGCCAATGGGCGGCGATGGTTTTCCTTACTCGATCCGACAGCAGTCTCAGGTTGCCGGCGCGGTAGCCGTCCACTGCGATGGGTTTGTCAACAAACACTTCGATCGATCCGGAGCACAATCTCCAGGCGCCGGAGGGCAAGAGATTGCGGCTACCGTTGATCGTGACCGGCACGATCTTGGTATTAGCCTGAACGGCAAGCATAAAGCCGCCCTTTTTGAAGCGGAGCAGCTTGCCGTCGGTGCTGCGGGTTCCTTCCGGAAAAACGACGACCGAAATGCCGGCGGCGATTCTTTCTCTAGCCCGCTCCAAACTCTTCACCGCATTTTGGGGATCCGATCTATCGACCGTGATATGTTTTGTCGCCCACATGGCCCAACCAAAGAACGGCACCCATAAAAGTTCCTTTTTGGCGATCCAGCGCAGCTGAAACCGAGCCAGGCTTTGAACGATCACAGGGATATCAACGTTGCTTTGGTGATTGACCATGAAAATGTATTGTTGGCTTGCGTCGATGTTTTCCTGCCCCTCGACGTTGAGCGAAATCCCGCCCATGCGCAATAGGAGCCACGCCCAGAGTTGATTAATGCGATACACCCGCTTGCCATGCCGATCAAAAAAGCCTAACGATATCGTCAGCACCGCCAGTGGAATCGTTATCACGATAAAAAGCGTTAGCTGGAGGATATAAAACATCAAGATTATTTTAAATTTGCTTTGCGCAAACGAGGGAAATCAGATGATTTATATTAGTTCCTGGTCACGCAAAAATCAATGCAGAGATACGCTGGCGGCGGCATTCTATCATTGACTCTACGCCGTCCCGGCGCTAATTTGGCTGCACCTTCCCGCCGGCGAGTTGAACTCCGGCAGCTTGGAGACTGATATGTCGGTCAATAAAGTGATTCTTATTGGGAACCTGGGTAAAGATCCGGAAGTACGATTTACCCAGACGGGCAGCGCGGTGGCTAATTTTTCCATCGCCACGTCCGAACAATGGAACGATCGCGACGGCAAGCGGCAGGAAAGAACCGAATGGCACAACATCGTGGTGTGGGGCAAACAAGCCGAGACCTGCGGGCAATACCTAGCGAAGGGCCGGCAAGTCTATGTCGAAGGAAGCATCCGCACGCGCAGCTACGACGATAAGACCGGCACCAAGCGCTACGTTACCGAGATCGTCGCGCAACGAATTCGTTTCCTCGGCGGAGGCGGCGGCACGCGTATGGCGCCGGAAATGGACGCTGGCGGCGGCGCTGAGGAGACGAGCGGTGGAGCCGGCGGGCCGCCGATGAGTGATGACGATATTCCGTTCTGATCGATAACAGATCGCGTCGCTGCACTATACCACGGGAGTCGCTCATTTCGGGTAGCTGCTCGCCAATCTTTAAACTGCAACTCTTTGATTGCAAAAATTGCTGGTGATCTTTAACGACGGCGAACTATGGATAGTCCACCGTTGAAAAATATCGATATCGACGTTGCCCTGCGAACGATTCTCGAGGGCACGGCGACGGAGACCGGCGAAGGGTTTTTCAAGGCCTTGGTGAAAAAGCTCGCGGCGGCGTTGAATACGCACGGCGCGTGGGTCACCGAATATTTTCCGGAATCGCGGCGGCTCAAAGCTCTGGCGTTCTGGATGGGTGAGCAATGGCTCGACGGTTGGGAAATGGTTGTGGACGGGACTCCCTGCGAGCGGGTTATCGATGAGCGCTGTCTGATTCATATTCCCGATAATCTGCTCGACATCTACGGCAACGATCCCGATGTCCGGGCGGTAGGGGCGGCGAGCTACATGGGCATGCCGCTGCTCGACCTCGATGGCAAAATTCTCGGGCATCTTGCGGTTCTCGACTTGCGGCCTATGCCTCACGAGCCGCGAACGCAGGCATTGTTTCAAATCTTTGCCGTCCGCGCTGCCGCCGAGTTGCGTCGCCTGCGGGCAGAGGCGCAGGTGCGCGAGAGAGAACAGAAGCTTGGCCGGTTGGTCGACGGCGCCATGGACGCGATCATCGAGCTCGACCAGCATCTCCAAATAAATCAGATGAATCCCGCAGCGGAGAAAATTCTTGGCGCTCCGGCCGCGGCGCTGACCGGACAAACGTTTACTCGTTTTCTTGCGCCGGATTCCCGCGAAAAACTCGCCCGCTTGATCATCGATCTCGACACTCGGCCAGAGGGACAGCGTTACCTATGGATTCCCGGCGGCCTCGCGGCGACGACGCGTCAAGGCGGCAGCTTTCAGGCGGAGGTGACGTTGTCGCGCTTCGACGTGGAGCGCGAGCCGTTTTATACGTTGATCCTGCGCAACGTGAACGAGCGCTTGGAAGCCGAGCAAAAAATCCGCTCGTTGACCGTCGAGGCCGAATATCTGCGCGCGGAGCTGAGCGCCGTTATCGGGGCCGATGAAATCATCGGCCGCAGCGGGCCGCTGCTCAAAGTTCTCGCCGAGGTCAAAGAAGTCGCCGAGACGGGCGCCACGGTGATGATTTTCGGCGAAACCGGCACCGGTAAGGAGCTGATTGCCCGGGCGATTCATCTCGCCAGTCGGCGGCGCGACAAGCCGCTGATCAAAGTCAATTGCGCGGCGATCCCGGCAACCTTGATCGAAAGCGAGTTTTTCGGCCATGAACAGGGCGCGTTTACCGGCGCGACCAAAAAGCGCGACGGCCGCTTCGCCCTGGCGCATGGCGGCACGATTTTTCTCGATGAAGTCGGCGAGTTGCCACTAGGTTTGCAGTCAAAGCTGCTGCGCGTGCTGCAAGAAGGCGAATTCGAGCCGGTGGGCAGCTCACAGACGCGCAAAGTCGACTTGCGCGTGATTGTCGCGACCAACCGCGACTTGCAGGCGTGCGTGCGCGAGGGCAAGTTCCGTGAGGATCTCTACTACCGCCTGAACGTCTTTCCGATCCAGCTGCCGCCACTACGCGAACGGCGCGACGACATCGGCATTCTTGCCGCCGCGTTTGCGCAAAAGTTTGCCCGACGGATGGGCCGGACCTTGGAGCCGCTCTCCGAAGACTGCCTCCGACGGCTCCAAGCTTATAATTGGCCGGGCAATGTGCGCGAGCTGCAAAACATCCTCGAACGGGCGGTGATTACGTCGCGCGATGGCCGGCTCAATCTCGATCGCGCGCTGCCGGAGAGCGTGAATGCGATGGCTGGGGCGGTTACTAACGACAGCTCGACCGTTCAGCGAGTGCATACAGCGAAAGAACTCGAAGAGCTGGAGCGTAACAATATCATCGCCGCTCTGAAATCCACCGAATGGAAAGTCGCCGGCGAAAACGGCGCAGCACAGCTTCTTGGCGTCAAACCCACCACGCTTAGCTCGCGCATGAAGGCGCTCGGCATCGAACGCAAGCGCTAGTTTTAGATTCCTCTAACGAAAATTCGCTTCGCCTCCGACGAGATCTCGTAAACAACGAAATCTCGTGCGAGCGCCATGCTCCTCGCGATTTCCTAAGTCGCTGATTTCGCGTCTGTTTGCCAAAAGATCTGCGTTGGCACGTTTCGCGCTATTTGGCTTCGGTG
>VBKX01000534.1:1871-7465 GCA_005879435.1 Deltaproteobacteria bacterium | reverse complement strand
CGGAGGATCTCGCCGACTTGCCGCTGCCCGAAGGATTGTGGGAATAGGTGAAGGCAGGCGGTAGGCACTAGTGATTAGGCAATAATCATTTCGGCACAAGGCATGCCGGCTTGCGGTGGTGCTCAACGTCCATACAGCTGGTCGATCGCGCCGCTCTGCTCGATCTCACGCACGAAACGCATATCGATAAATCCCTGCGGGTCGGCGGTTTTCGCGCGCGGGTCGCGCGCGCCGGCTAGATCGAAGATAATCTGGACGGCGGCGGGCACCGCGTACGGAGCGCGGGGAAACTGTTTGAGCACGAAAGATTCGTAAGCATCCTCCAGAGCTTCGCGGTCCTGCACGCGCAGGTACTTCTGCATGATTTTGAGCGCTGCTTCCCGATTGGTCTTGGCATAATGAATCGCTTCGACGATGACGCGGACGAGCCGCCGGATCGTGTCCTCATGAGCTTGAATGTAAGCGCGCCGCGTCACTAAACCGCCCTGCAAGAACGGAATGCCCAGTTCGACGCCGTCCGCTAAAGCGCGAAAACCTAAACGGCGAGCCTGCACGGTCTGCGGCGAATCAAGGACGGTGGCGTCGAGCTTTTTGGCCTCCATCGCGGCGAGGCGCGTGGACGGACCGCCGCCGCCGGCCTGAATGATTTGCACATCTTTATTCTCGTTGATGCCGAGCTTCCTGAGAATCAAACGAAGTCCCCAATCGGCGGCGGCGCCGAAACGGCCGATGCCGATGACCTTGCCGCGCAGATCCTCGACCCGGCGAATCTCAGGACGAGTGACGAGCTGGTATGAATTCAAATTGCACCAGCCGGCGAGCATGACCAAGTCCAGGCCGTTCAAGTAGGGACCAACGGCCAAGCCGCCGGACATCGTGGCGACCGGCGCCGCTCCCGCGGTGAGCGCTTGCACGGCCGGGGTAGAATCGACATAAACTAAATCGGCCATCAGGCCATGGCGCTCGAAGAGACCGGCCTCGCGGGCGAACCAAGTCGCCGAGGTTGTCATGGTGAACTGGCTGTAAATCACTTTGAGCCGCTCTTGGCTTGATGCTCGGACTGGCGGAAAAAGCGCCGCCATCGCGAATGAGAAAAAAACTACCGTGACGCGAGCGCTTAAATTTGTGCCCATTAACCGACTCCTTGATCGCCTAAAGCTAGTCGAGATCAGCCGCAGAGGTCAAACAAATAATAGAGGAGAGAAATAGGATGAAATTAATCGGACTCATTTCGCCCAATCTCAGCGAGGATACTTTGGAAGATGTGCACAAGGTTTTTCCTGCGGGTATTCGTATTGAAGGACGGACTTTGAAAGTCGGGAAATATACGGACGATGAATTTCATCGGGCCGAGCTGATGTTCGCGGATCTCGTGCGCGATCTGGCGCGCTCGCCACTGGACTTTCTGATGATCACAGGAGAGTTGTTTCTTTCGTACAAGGGGCCTGGATCAGACTTGGAAATTCTCGACCTGGTCAAGACCATCACGCCGACGCCGGCTTCCACGGTTCTGACGGCAGTCGTGCGAGGCTGCCGGGCGCTTGGGCTTAAGCGCATCGTCATGGCCTCGCCGTTTCCCGAAGATCAGGACGAGCGGCTGGTTAAATTTCTGGAGCATTACGGTATCGAAGTCGTCGCCTTTCGCGGCCTCGGCTGTCCGAACGCCGATGTGATTTGGGAGTTGCCGCCGGCGAGCGGCTACGATTTGGCGACTGCTTTGCTGCGCGAGTATCCGGACGTGGACGGCATTTACATGCCGTGTAACAAGTGGCGCATTGTCTCCGTCATCGAGCGCATCGAAAAAGAAAACAATCCTATTCCGGGCTATGGCCAGCTCTTGAGCGAGTTCAAATAAGCTGCGCTGCGCGATTTTGGCGAGGCACTCGTCAAGTTCGTCTAAGAATCCTGACGCGGACATTGGCCGGTGTTCCCACTTTGAAAAATCCCTCCTAACCTCCCTTTGCTAGAGGGAGGAACGACAGGGCGGCACGGCGCGGAATGTTCAGCCAACTTCAGAGACACCAAATTAGCTGAAAGCCGCCAAGACTTCGCGGGCGAAGAGCTGCAACATTTGTGAATGACGCTCGAGGCTGGGGTAGATGAACTTGATCTCGAAGTGCGACACGCCGGCGTCGCTGTAGGCTTTGACCCGGCGGCGGATTTCTTCCGGTGAGCCGATCAAACTCACTTCCGCCAACTGTTCGACACTCATGAATCGCTCGAAGGTGCTTTGGCCGATCGCCAGGGTGCCGAAGCCCTCGCGCCGGGCTTTGGCCGGATCCTCGTCGATGCAGCCGTAGACTTCGATGCCGAGATGGATTTTTTCCGGATCGCGGCTGTGGCGATCGGCCAGTTCCTTGAGTTCGCGGAAGCGCTTGCCAATGTCTTCTGGCAGCAGCCACGCCGGCAGCCAGCCGTCGCCAAGCGCGGCGGCTCGTTTCATGGCGGCCTCGGTCCAGCCGCCGACCCACGGTGGCGGATGAGGTTTCTGAAATGGCTTCGGACAAATTTCGGCGTCTTTAAAACTCACAAACGGTCCTTCGTAGCTGGACGGATGCGTGGTCCAAATCTGTTTCATCGCGCGCAGGTGATCGTCGGCGATCTTGCCGCGCTGTTTGCGATTGACGCCGAGGACTTCATACTCCCGCGATTTGATCGTCGACGGCGAGCCGATGCCGACGCCGATGTCCAGCCGGCCTTTGCAGAGCACGTCGAGCGTGGCGATCTGTTTGGCGGCGAGCAGAGGATTGCGGCAAGGTATTACGACGCAAGCGATGCCGAGGCGCACCGAGCGAACCAGTCCGGCGAGATAGGCCAACGAAGTCATCGCTTCGTAAAAGTCCGGACTCACGTTGCCCACGTCGCCATGGTCCGCGCCGGAAGAAATATGCGTGCGATGAATTTCATCGGACCAAGTCAAGTGGTCATGAACCCAAACCGAATCGAAACCGAGAGACTCCGCTTCTTGAGCGACTTCAACCATCGATTCGACCGTCGCCAGCGGCCCCGAGTTGGGAACTCTGACGCCAAAGCTTACGTGCGGCTTACCGTTGGTTTTCTCGCTCATTAGTGTCAATCCTTTAGGCTTCAGTCACTGGCGCAAAGAAAGTGCGTAGAGAGTAGCCATGAAAACAGTCATTCAGGTAAAACAGATTTCCTCGGACGAAGCAAAGGCGCAAGCCTTCGCGATCCGCATGCGTGTATTCGTGCGCGAACAGCGCGTGCCCGCTGCAATCGAGCTCGATCGCGACGATGACCGCGCGATTCATTTTCTGGCAACTTCCGATGGAAAGGCCGTGGGGACCGCGAGAGTAGTGTCACATCACGGTAGTGCTAAAATCGGCCGCATGGCGGTGCTCAAAAGTTATCGTGGCAAAGGGGTGGGAAAAAAATTGCTCCAGCGGGCTGTTGCGACGGCAAAAAAGCTGGGCGCGCGAACAATTTATTTGCACGCGCAAGTGCCGGTGATCGAGTTCTACGAGAAACTGGGTTTTCGCTGCGTAGGTGCGGTTTTCAACGAAGCCGGCATTCCACACCGGAAAATGATTCTGAAAAAGACAAGAAAACGGCCACAAAGAACGCAAAGAACACAAAAAATGTAGGGGCGCAGCATGCTGCGCCCGTGTAGGGGTGACCGGCGGTCGCCCTTGGGTTCTTAGGATTGTTTTGATACCAGCACCATCGGCCCGGCGGGGGCGGCGGTTGTGTCTTCGTTTTCCAATGTGACGGCGAAAGTATCCATAGGCAAAACACTGCGTGTGGAGTTGATATGCAAGCCGCCTTGACCTTTCACGTCGGGTTTGATCGTGCCGACATAGCGCGGCGCGGAGCTTTGCGCGATGGTCCAGACCGCGTACATTTTTCCTTCGGGTGGGGGAGGCAGATTCGTAACGAAGACATGACCCTCGCCGGAATCGTTCCAGAGAAAGCGGCCTTTTGCTGCCGGCGTCGGTCCGGCGCCGTAGAGTTGCAGATCGCGGGTTGATGGATCGCGCAGCAAATTGACTACCGCGCTATAAACGGTATGGCGCGGCTCGTAGCGAAAATGATAATACGCACCGGCGAGCATGACACCGACGATTCCCGCGGCAATCGTTCCGGTAATCCTCTGCCAACGACGCGATTTTTTCGGCTGTGCTACCGTGAGCGAAACGCCATTTTCACCGTCGATGTGCTCGAGAACTCGCTCTTTCACCTCTGGCGATGGCGTCGTCGGTCGGAGCGAGCGGTGCAACAAGTTCAGGGTTTCGCGCGTTTCCTGGATGTAGGCTTTGCAGATCGAACATTCCGTCGCAAGATGCGCTTGGAAGTCTTTCAGCTCCACGCCGTCCAGCGCACCGAGAGCATAGATGTCGCCGCGCTCCAGCCAATGTGCGTGCTCCGTAGACATCATGCGGCCTGTGTTCCAAGCATTCCTCTCAGGCGCTGAATACCAGCGCGCATTCGCGTTTTCACGGTGCCGAGCGGTTCCGCGAGGCGCGCGGCGATCTCGCTTTGGCTCAAGCCATCAAAGTAAGCGAGCTCGAGCACGCGCCTCTGGGCTTCCGGCAAATTCGCCAGAGCGCTATTCATGACCAACTTAGATTCCGATTCTCCGGCTGAGGTCTCCACGTTATCCGGTGACTCCGCCGCGGCCGGATCGTCGGTCAACACAAAGCTCCTTTCTCTTCTACGTATGGAACGGAGCTTATCGATGGCCCGGCTGCGCGCGATGTTGATCAGCCAGGCTTCAGGGCTGCCGCGCTCGGCGCTGTAGACCGTGGCTTGGCGCCACACCTGAAGAAAAATTTCTTGGAGCAAATCTTCGGCATCGGATTGCGCTCTCAGCATGCGCAGCGCCAGGGAATAAACGATCGGAGAGTAGCGATCGTAGAACTGGCTGAAGGCGTCGCGGTTTTGCGCCGCTATTCTCTGGATTAAAGTCACAGGATCGACCAACGGCTCCACAGGCATCACCGATCTTTCGTCTCGATCAGCATCAACGTTTACACCATCCCTGAAATCACGTGGGAAGCATTTCGCTTTGTAGCGGCGCGGTGATCAGCATGAGAGAACCTTCGTCGGTGCGCATATCGACATGAACGCTGCCGACCTCGGCGCGATGATAGTCGCCCTTACGCAGCAGGCGCCCGCCGCAATAGCAACTTCCCTCTAAGACCAAAACTTCTTCGGTGCCAAGGTGCCGATGAGCAGCATAGCGCGAGCCCGGCGCCAGACGCACGAGCGCGGTGAGGCGCCCGCGTTCAGCGTCCATGTTTAAGATCTTTGCGAAAATGCCTGGTTCGGCCTCGATCCACGAGCCTTCATTGGCGTGAATAAACACCAGGCCCGGCTGTTCTAAATCGATGCGTTCTAAGATTTTCTCTTTAACCGCTGGGGCAGGAGAGATCGGTTCGAGTGAATCTGAAATACCGGCCAGGGCTTCGTGCGTCTCGCGAATGCGCGCTTGGCAGAGCGAGCAGCCCGCGGCAAGGTGCGCCTCGAACTCGGTCAGGTCTTCCCCGTCCAGGGCGTCCGCAGCGTAGACACCTGCCAATTCCAACCAATTTTCGTGATCCATAGGTTACCTGCTCGATTGAGTCGAGCCATTCTAG
>VBKX01000534.1:0-1829 GCA_005879435.1 Deltaproteobacteria bacterium | reverse complement strand
AGCAAAAGAAATTGAAGATCTGGCAATCCAAATCTTGCCGCCCGTTCGTAGACCGACACAGAAGCCAAAGTCGGTTTAGCTGACAACGACAGACAAGGAGGAGACGCGATGAAAGGGTATTGGCGGAGCGCAGTAGTCTTGACCGCGAGCATCGTGGCTGGGAGTTCACCGCTGTACGCACACGAGGAATGTGAAGACATTTCTCAGAAACAGAGCGCTGTTGTGGCGAGCGGCGAAAGCGTGGGCCCACCTTCCCAGCCGGCGGCCGCAGTAACGATTCAACTCTTCCAGTATCAGCCTGGCCAATTGGAGATCCAAGCCGGCACGACGGTGACGTGGGTGAATCAGGACGACATCCGGCACACCGTTACCTTGGGCACACCGGAAAGACAGGAAGATGTAAGTCTCAATTTTCCCGCCAAGGGTGCCACAGCCAGTTACACCTTCGATCGTCCGGGTGTTTCCATGCGCGGACAAATCCACGTCCAATAAAATGTCGGCAATTCTGACCTACGCAATACAAACAGAAAAGGAGAGAACTAAAATGAAGATCGCATGCAAAAACTTTATCGGCGCGGCTGTGATGGTTGCGTTACTCGGCGCCGGCTACACGGCGAGCGCGTCCGCGGCCGAGATGAACCATCATGGCGCGATGAGCTCGGATTTAAGAACGGGTCTCAATTCATTGTTTCGTGAGCATGTTTTCCTGGCGGCCGGAGCTACGGGCGCGGCGCTGGCGGGTCGCGACGGTGAATTCAAAGCCGCCGCCGGCGCCCTCGACGGCAACTCCATCGATATTGCCAAGGCTATCGGCTCAGTTTATGGCGCTGGCGCCGAGCAGGCTTTTCTCCCCTTGTGGCGCAAGCATATCGGCTTCGTTGTCGATTATACCGTCGGCGTCGCGACCAAGGATGACGCCAAGAAAAATAAAGCAGTCGCTGATCTTGTCCAATATACGGAAGACTTTGGTGCCTTCCTCGCCTCGGCGAATCCTAATTTGCCCAAAGATGTAGTCGCCAACCTGGTGAAAGATCATGTCCTGACGTTGAAAGATGTCATCGACGCGCAGGCGACGGGCGACATGAACAAAACTTTCATGGCGATTCGGAGCGCAGCCGGCCACATGGGAATGATCGCCGACCCTCTGGCCGCCGCCATCGTGAAACAATTTCCCGAGCGTTTTGCGAACCGATAATCGAATAATTACAAATTGCACAAACCCCGCCGGGACCACAATGACGGCTTTGGCCGGGTCTGAGCTGAAAGCGACGTTCCCAACTAAAATCAAGAAAGGAAAACCAATCATGAAAAATTTGTCGAGCCATGTCTTTTATCAGTTTACGGCGGCGTCTCTGGCTGCGCTTATGATCACGGCGACGACAGCGCCGGTCGCGCGCGCGGCCAGCCATCGAGAAGCGCCGCTCATCGCCCTCGATCCGGCGGCGGATAACACCGACACCTACGCGTTTCGCAGTTGGCAAGATCCGAGCAAAGCGGTGTTCATCATGAACGTCATCCCCGGCCAGGATCCTGCCGACGGCCCGAACTATTTTAATTTCGATGACGAAGTGCTTTACAGCTTCAACATCGACAACAACCAAGACGGCAAGGCGGAAGATATCGTCTATGAATTCAGATTCAAGACTGAAAACCGGCCTGTGTTAGGAACGTTAGAATTTCCGCTGGCGTATGTTGGCAATCCAAGTATTCCAGTTGCCGCAGTGCAGGGCATTACCAAACTCGACGGTCTGGGCTCGGAAGGACTGACGCGGAGGCAAACTTATACCGTCACCGAAGTACGCGGTCATAAACGGACCGAGGTCTTCAAG
>VBKX01000533.1 GCA_005879435.1 Deltaproteobacteria bacterium | reverse complement strand
AACCCGTCGTTGAGATCGTGCCTCCTGCTCTATTGAAACGCGTGACCACCATTCTCACGGAAATCATGGGGCCAATGGCGCCGCTAGTGTTGCGCGATCAAATCGAAGCTCTCGGCGAATCGCCGGAGAGCCTTCCTGAATCAAAACTCGATGAACTGATCGCGCTCGTCGGCCGTGAAATATCCGACGGCAGGGTTAAAGCTAAGTTTGAAGAATCGATGTTTCAAGAGATCTCGAACTTTAAACGTTTCTAATATCACCTAAACATCCCCATTGGAGGAAATGATCGATGCCTCAGGAAACTGCGTCCGTGGAAAGCTCCAAAGTCGCTAGGCCCATCAACATCGATTGGCAGCGTGGCGGTCTCAGATGGAAAATCAGCACGACCTTTGGCGGGTTGATCTTAGTCTTGGGATTGCTCGTCATTGGAATTGTCTACTATTTTACCAGTGAAGCGCTGCAAAAGCAGGTGGATTTGAGATCCTCTGCCATAGCGACGAACCTTGCCGATGCTTCCGCCGGTCTAGTTTCCCGCAAGAGTGCGCTGGAACTCGACGCGCTGGTCGCCAAATACGGACGACTCGATGGGGTCGCCTACGCCTTCATTCAGGACCCCAAAGGCGAGGTCGTCGTAAGTAGTATGCAGCCCTTTCCCGTCGAGCTTAAGGACGTGAGTGGAACCTCGGCATCATCGGGCGTGACCCGCGTACGCGGTAAAAGCGTCTATGAAACCCGTTCCCCATTGCTCGACGGTCAACTGGGGATTGTGCGGGTCGGTCTATGGGCGGAAACGATCCAGGACGATGTGCGTTCGACGTTGTTACCGATTATCGGGTTGATCATTGGTTGCCTGGCGCTCGGCATCGTCTTGTCCATCATGCTAGCCAGCAAGATGATCCGCCCTATCTTGGATCTAAAGGCCATCGCTGATGACATCAGCCGCGGCCGACTAGACACTTCGGTTTCGATTCAATCGAACGACGAGGTCGGTGAACTCGGTCGATCTCTCGAAAGGATGAGAGCAAGCTTAAAAGCAGCTATGATCCGTTTAAATCGCGAATAGAGAAAAATGGCACTCGGCCGCTTAAGGAGGAGTAACTCGATGACAATCAAGAAAAAATCCACATTGGGACGATTGACACTAGCAATCAGCGCGATGCTCGGCTTCGGCGTGATCATGTACGCACAGGTTCCATTCGCGGCAGACCGGCCGTTGCAAAAAATCAATGTGGCCTATAGTTCGATCTCGGGTAACGTTTCTCCCCTCTGGGTTACCCAAGACAAAGGTTTCTTTCGCAAGTACGGCCTGGACGTTCAAGCGATTCTGATCGAGTCCGGGACCACCACCGCGCAGGCACTGGTTGCGGGCGATATCAGCTTCGCGTCGGTCGCCGGTCCCGCGGCGATTCAAAGCAATCTGCGCGGTGCCGACGTCGTCATCATCGCGGGGGTGCTCAATACGCTCGTTTTTCAACTATACACAGACAAAGGTATAACCCGTCCGGACCAATTTAAGGGCAAGTCCGTCAGCGTCACGCGTTACGGTTCGGCGACGGATTTTGCCATGCGCTACGCTTTGGAAAAATATGGCTTGGACGCCAATAAAGACGTGGCGATTCTTCAACTCGGCAATCACCCCGCGCAATTAGCGGGGCTAGAGGCCGGTAGAGTCCAGGGCGCCATGCTTTCGATGCCGACGTCGCTGCGAGCCAAAAAAATGGGCTTCCCGATGCTGGCTGATTTACAGATGCTCGGATTGGAATACCAACACACGAGCATCGCGACCAGCAAGGTATTGATCAAATCGAAGCCCGATCTCGTGCGGGATTTTATGCGCGCCTATATCGAAGGCATTCACTACGCCAAAACCCATCGCAAGGAAACCCTCGACGTGCTCGCTAAGTATCTCCGCGTCGACGACAAGGACGTGCTCGAAGAAACCTTGAAAAACCTTACCCGACGTTGAAAGGCATTCAAACGATCTTGCGGGAATTGGGTGTCAAAGACCCTGCCGCACGCTCTGCCCGACCGGAACAATTTGTTGATCTCAGCATTATGAAAGAGTTGGACAGCTCAGGCTTTATCGATCGGGTTTATAAATCCGACGCCGTTGCCAAGGTGGCGCCGAAAACCGAACCGGTAGCCGCGCCGGCGGTGGCCAAACCGCAAATCGCGGAGGCCAAGACCAAGCCGCTAACGACCGAGGACAAGCCCAAGCCGGTGGCAAAACAAATGCCGGCCGCCAGCGACAAAGTCCAGGTAAGCCTCCCCGCTGGAAAGTCAGCTCCGCAGCAGTACACCGTCAAAGCCGGCGACACGCTGAGCAGACTGGCGGAACAGTTCTATAATTCACAATCCAAGTG
>VBKX01000082.1 GCA_005879435.1 Deltaproteobacteria bacterium | reverse complement strand
TCTCTACCACGGCACCCACATCAATCCGCCCGACTTCGTGAAGGTCGCCGAATGCGTCGGCGGTTACGGCGAGACGGTGACGGATCCGGAGAAGATCCAGGATGCGCTGAAGCGCGGCCTCGAAGCCAACCGGAGCGGCAAGCCGGCGATCATAGACGTGATCGTTACATAGATGATACGGAAGGGGCGGTTGTTCCGACGGTAACAACCGCCTCTTCACGCACCCTATCCGAAACCGAAATCCAGAACCGACCAGCGCGGAAATTTTTTGAACGCCTGATGAATTTCGGCCTCAAGAGCTGCATGGGCGAGAACACGCTGATCGGCACCGACTGCGGTCTCGGCGGCCGCGTCCATCCGCAGATCGCCTGAGCCAAGCTGCGCGCCCTGCGCGACGGCGCGGCGATCGCGAGCAAGAAGTTGTCGAGTTGAATTCAAAAGTGCCTGTGCGGGCTGAACGAACAAAAAGTAAGAAAGTCTAGAAGTAAAACTCTGATTTTTCTTGATTTTCTAAGTTGACGCCGCCATCTCGCTACCTATTTTAAAATTTCTTTAAGCCGTGCCACCAGCGCGGGATCAAGACGGAGCAGTTCTTTGACATTGCGCTCGAGACCTTCGCCCGATCCTGGATTGATTTCCAAATTGGCTTTGGCGGCTTCGTTGAGCAGTTCGGGATCTTTGATGGTCTCCATAAAAGAGTTGCGCAGAATTTCCACCCGGTCCTTAGGCGTGCCGGGAGGTAGGACGTAGGGACGCACCGCGGCGCCGTGAGCTTGGGCTACTGCCGCGATGAGTTTGCGCATCTCGTCTGTCTTGGCGAAGTTTGTCGCTAAAGGCACCTTAGGAATATCCGGGTGGGGCTTCGTGCTCAGCTGAAGCACCATTGTCACCTCGCCGGTTTCAAGTTCCTTTCTCCATGTAGCGCGAAACGATTGCCACGCATTGCTTAGGCCGCCGACCTCGCCGCTGTTAAATGCCAAGCGAATTGGCGCAGTCCCTTTATAGCCCGATACTACCTGAATCGGCAGGCCAAGAGCGACCTCGGCGACTTTAGGAACATCATAGGTTCCATCACCGGCCGCGATGGCGCCGAACTTGACCACTGTCTTCGATACCAACCATTGCTCCACGCTCGTCACACCGGTCGTCTTGGCCACGCCAAAGACAAAATCGTCTTGCGCCGGCACGCCGACGTATTCAAATTTAAGCGCATCGAATTCAATACCAGGCTTCGCGAGGAGCTGTTGTAAGAATTGTCCGCCAACAAAATGACCGATGGTGAGACCGTCGGGTTTGGCTACTTTGAAGAGATGATTTGCCGAAAGCAATCCTCCCGCCCCGGGCATATTGTCAACGATGATGCTCGGTTTTCCTGGAATATATTTGCTAAAATGGCGCGCAATGAGGCGAGTGTAGGTATCGTATCCACCGCCCGGCGACGTGCCAACGATAATTCGGATAGTTTTCCCTTCATAGAAAGACGTAGCGCTTAGGGCGAGCTCAGCACGCGCACCCAGGACAATCAACAGAACGGATATAGCGGTCGTTAAATGCCACCTCACAGGCGAACATCTAAATATTCTCTTTGGCATTTTTCTGTTGCGCCTTTCACGATCGGTTTTTTGACGACTTAAGCTCGCAGGCCGCTATTTTTTTTCGCCCCTGAGGTGATACAGGTCATTCATCTTCCGGCGAAATGCTTCCTCGCCTCCGGGCAGCGTGTCGAATTTTGTCGTACCGTCTGTTTGTCGGAGGATTTTCTGCCCTTCATCTTCCTGGTGCATGCTCAAAAGTATCTCTTTGAGGCGCTTTATAACTGCTTCAGGCAGATTCCTGCGCACCGATACGAGGTGCCGAGGCACCGATCCGCTCTCGACGAAAACCGAAAGCCGGGCTTTACTCGTCTCGTCTAAACTCGCATAGTCATCGTTACTGATTGCTCCTGCCGCCACTTTCTCTTCGCGCACCAGTTTTACGACATTTTTTTCCGAACCGGCAAAAATGTAGCCGATTTCGCCCCCCGAAACCTTGGCCGAGAGATCGGGTTTTTCCGCAACCCGGAATCTCTTCTCAAATGGTCTACCAGAGCGCACAGGAGCGGGTGGCGGAGCATTTTCTTGCCACGTAGATCTTCGAGACGAGTGATGCGGCTTGCCTTGCTCGTGAAGATGACACCCCGATACTCGCTCATGCCGCCTTTCCAACGTCTGAGCAATATCTTGCCAGTGCCGGAGCGGTTGATGAGATAAGTGGGAAATGGACTTTCCAGGTAGAAATCAACCTGCGCCCGCTCAACTAATTCTATGAGCTGGGGGATGTTGTCTGCGACGATAACGGTACTCTTAATCTCCCCAGTCGGCGCAAGTTTACGAGCCGCATATTCCACGAGAGGATGAAAATGCTCCGCCACCCGCTCCTGTGCGCTCTGGTAGACCGCTCCGAGGGTGAGCGCTTTTATGCTTACTTGTGCTTCGGTTTTTGCTCCCGCGATGAGCAGGAGCGTGACGATGAGAAATGCTACGTAAACGCAAGGCAATCGCTTTTCCACAGGTATCCTCACAGATTTGTCGGAACCGAGATAAACCCCAGCAGATAACGGAACAAACCATAGTCAAGCCGCCGTTGGCCTGTCAATCCCGTAGTTGCATTTTGGGGTCAAGCTGAGCTGACCTGCTTCCTTAACGAGAACTTTTCGACTAGCAGGTCTCGCTGATGCGGCGGGTAGGACGGCCGACCGTAGCAGACGAGCCGAGAAAGCTCATCGCGATCCGTTTGGATGCATCACTTTTGCGGCAGAACCTCTTTGACCAACTTGAATATCGGCGTCAGGTCTTGGTACTCCGGTCTGGCCAGATCGAAATATTTCTTGCCTTCTTCCAGGCGGTTGTAGGGATCGACTTCGTCTTTCGGAATATCGATGCGGCGGGAATTGTGCGCGTCGGGCCGGCCGAATTTCTGCAACGCAAGCTGCCCTTCTCGGGACAGCAGCCAGTTGACGAAAACCTTCGCCGCATTGGGGGCCGCCCTCTTTCCAATCTTCGGCGTCGAGGTAACCGATCGGCAGCTTGTGCTGCATGGCCTTGCCTACTTCGCTGCCCGCGTTGCAGCGAATACACAAAGAGAATTTGCCCGCGGCAAGCCAGTCGGTCATTTGCCGCGGATCACGGCTCACGGTGATCTGCATGTCGCCATAGAGTTTTTTGATAAATGGCGGGCCGAGGTCAGGATGATAGTAGAAAAACTGCAGCGTCGCTCCCATGCCGAAGGCTGTCGGGTCGAGCGACACGATTTTCCCCTTCCACTTGGGCTGAAATAGATCCCAGTACGATTTGAACTCGCTGGGATTGGCCTGCTTCAAGTTATAAGCGACTTGGCCCGATAGAGAATTGGCGACAAAGGCAAAAATGTAGCGCTTGTCCGGATCGATGTAGCGGTGTTCGCCCTCATACCACTTTGTTTGATCCAAGACTTCGGGAAGTATGAGCGCGGGTTTGATCGGTTCGAGAATCTGCGCCTTGTAAAGCGCGTCGTGCAGCATGTTGGCCCCGGAGCTCACCACGTCCACGAGATATTTTTCACCGCGCCGTTCGGCCAGGATGCGCGATGCCAGCGAATTGCCGGCGACGGCAACGACGATGTTCGCTTTGATCTTAGGGTATCTTTTCCTGAATACTTCCAACACGCGGTCGTAATCGTAACAGCAACCATACAGCGTAAACTGCCCCTCAGCTTCGGCGGCGCGCAGCGTTTTTTCCCACTCCGCTTGCCAACTCGACTGGGCGGCAACGAACGGAACGGATGATACGATCCATAGAGCGACACAGATCGCCGTCCATGCGACGAGGTTCACAAAGCCGTGGTTACGCGAGATCATATTCTCCTAGCATCATCAGGACAGAGAGATGGTTTTATTTACCA
>VBKX01000530.1:236-2157 GCA_005879435.1 Deltaproteobacteria bacterium | reverse complement strand
TATTGTACGCCTTGGTTGCCTTCTTCTTCCTCGACCAGGTTCGCATTTTGGCCGCAGCGGTAGAGTTTTTACCTCGTCTGCTGTTTTTAGTCGAGATGCTTGGCGCCATGTTTTTCTCGCTTTGGCTCGTCCGATCCTTCGCGTGGCGAGGAAGGTCAAGTTCGAACGGAACGCGTGCCGGCAAATCGATCACGTTTGGCGCCTGGGTCGTATTGGTGAATTCCTCGGTGGTTGTCGTCGCGAATCTATTAGGATACGTCACCCTCGCCAATCTCCTCGGCAACGCTCTACTCGAGAGCAGTTACCTTGCGCTGATTCTGTATGCCAACGTCGAGGTCGTGGACGGACTGATGATGATCGCTTTGAACGCGCGTCCATTTGCAGCGCTCCGCGTTGTCGGCCGCCATCGATTGCTGTTGCAGCATCGTGTCCGGCGAACTTTGCAAGTGCTCGCGGTAGCGGTGTGGGTAACGGCCCTGCTGCAGCAGCTCTTGCTTCGCGAACAAGTATTCAGCGCTGCTCGCGAGTTCCTAATCAGCGAGTTCAGCGTCGGATCAATTCAATTTTCGCCGGGCGAACTATTGGCTTTCGCAGTCACCGTCTGGGCCGCTTTTCTGCTTTCCCGATTCGTTCGTTTTCTTCTGGATGAGGACGTGTATCCGCGTGTTCACCTTCAGCGGGGTCTGGCGTACGCAATTTCAAACACGCTTCACTACCTCATTTTGCTCGTTGGATTTTTGCTCGCGGCGGCGGCCCTAGGCCTCGATATGACACGAATGACGATTCTCGCCGGCGCGTTCAGCATCGGCGTCGGCTTCGGACTGCAGAACATCTTCAACAACTTCGTTTCAGGCCTGATTTTGTTGTTCGAGCGTCCGATTAGTATCGGTGATGTCGTTCAGATCGATGATGCCGTTGGCGTCGTCGAACGAATCGGTATCCGCGCCAGCATCATTCGCACCACCAGCGGTTCTGAAATCATCATGCCCAACGGCAAATTGATTTCCGAACGGGTGATCAATTGGACGCTTTCCAGTCGGCAACATGGCATCGAGCTGCCGGTTGCGGTGGCACAGGGAAACGACCCTGGACGCGTGATCGAGCTTTTGGAGCGGACCGCGGCAGCGCACTCCATGATTGTCCGGGATCCGCCGCCCCAGGCGTTGGTCGTGAAGCTCGGTGCCGATGCGCTCGGTTTTGAACTACGTGCCTGGACCGATCATAGTGAGCAATGGATGCAAATCCGCAGTGAGCTGGCGCTCGCTATCAGCGCTGCTCTGGCAGCGGAGAACATCGCGATTCGCTAATGAACCGGGCAATCTCGCGTGAGATCGGATCAACTCATCGATCATCACCACGGAAATCTATACGAGCGTTGCGATTCGCCAGGTCAAAAGCGTGCAGAGGGCGTGACTATAATCCAAACTTAGAAGCAAGAGCCGTAACGCTCTACGTATTTAGGATCAGCGAACATACACGAATCACACACATACTGTTCGTTCTCGTGCCGGTACTCTTCCCACTTTGTCATGTCATAAAATCCGGCGATAAACTCGTCGCCTCGAATCCCCTCGAGGGTTTGTTTGCAGCGGTCACAGATAACTTTAATTCTTTTGATTCGAGAGTGCGAAGAGGCTTTAAAGGACATGCACTGTCTCCTTTTCTTCCCGCCAGCGTAAAGGGCAAGGGCAAGCGGTATGCCAAAACATGGAAAGGAGATTTGGAGAGATCCAAGCGGCGTATGCAACCTAAACGTCTGAAAACCCGACGGCAACTTTGCCCGATAAAATTTTCGTATGCTGAATCAGGTCAAATTGTCGACTCAATGGACAGTTCCTATAATCACACCGCCCAAGCATGATTCAGTGCCGAGTTGCAACAAAGTCCGTTCCGAGATAAAGCCGGGCGTCATGCCGTACGC
>VBKX01000530.1:0-200 GCA_005879435.1 Deltaproteobacteria bacterium | reverse complement strand
TTTGTAGGTCCACCATCGTGCGCCTTCTGGCAGCTCTCAAATTCTGGAAGCCGCAACACGATGCGGTCAACGCAGAGCTCGGAGCAATCATTCAACACGCCAAGACACTTATTGAGCGGATAGAGAGGCTTCAGGGCCGTGGGTCGCAATCGTAGGAATAGCCGGCACTTCGTCTTCGTGGCGGCCGACATTGTTCGGTT
>VBKX01000532.1 GCA_005879435.1 Deltaproteobacteria bacterium | reverse complement strand
CCGCGATGGCGGCGATTTGCCGGGCAATCGGACCCAGAACGACACGTTTGGTTGCCCGAGCGGGCGTCTTTAAGCTTGCTAAGCTCGGTTCCAAGTATCGATTCAAGTCGAGGGTTGCTTCAGCGACGACCCGGTCGGCCGGCCAGCATTTACCATTGCGCTCGATCAATGTCAGCTCTTCCGAATAATATTCCCAAGCGCTGAACTCGTTGGCGACATGGAGAACCACCAGGGATGCTTTTTCTTCTCCCGCGAGCCAGCAGCCGTAAAGCAGCGCGCGGCGCGAATGTTCGGATAAATCAGTGGGCACTAAGATCTTGGCTAAACGTTTCATGGAGCCTCCTAAGGGTATGGATTTAGAGGCATGATAAAACTGCGCCGTTAGGATCGTTTGAAGGCCCGATGATTTCTGTGTTAATGCCGTTGCGCTTGCTGTCGCGGCGCGCTTTCAACAAGATAAGGAACCGGTGCGACGTCGTTCACCGGGAGCAGCAGGTCGCATTTGAGGCGGTGCCGCGTCGATTCCAAGCAAAAGACCATTTTGAGATTAGGCGCGTCGATGGTGCCGAATATACCCAAGCGCGCATCGGACCCGTCCATGCCAACCCATTCTTCGCAGCGATAACCTACTTCGTTGAAGTGATCTTCGATCACTTGCTCGGCGACTCTCAATCCTCTACCCGAGATGCGCACCTGAACCCAATAGGTCGGCTGGATACCGACGAAGGCGGTGAGGTCCTTGAGTAACGTGCGTCGGCGCAAAGCTATTTCGATTGCCGCACTGGCGTCGCTGGTGAGCAACGATTCGTACAAAAAACATTGAAGGAATTGTTTTAACGCAGAGCCTTTCCACGGAACCTGCGGTAGAACGGGTGACAGGGTCACAAAGACCGGCGGTTTTTCACCGATGCGATTTCGATTGAACCTCGTGATTGCTTGTTCGATTACCGAGCTGAGATTGACTTGTTCCATAACGCCTCCTTTTGATCCTAATCGTTTGACGGAAAATCTCGTCTGCGGAGGTTAAGGCCCAATAACGTTGGGATTAACTTTGTGTAATTCTTGTCCCGACAGGCGAAGTTGTGCAGGACTGGCGACATTGAAGTGTACGATGGACGCATGTTTCCCATTCAGATGATGATCTGGCCGTGTTAACGATCGGTTAATATCAGGTTAAAATTGCGCGGTCTTAACGCAAGGTTAAGCGATTGGAAGCGCATGACCAGTGGTTAGAAAAAAGCGGGGCCCTAGCTTCGGGGCCCCGCTTAGATGGGGGATTTAGTGAAAGACCAGCGGTTCTAGTCTTCGTCTTCGTCGTTCTTCTTACCGCGCTTTCCGGCGCCGATCCTGGGATCGATAAACATGGCCAACAGTTGGCCGCCTTCTACCAACTCCGGATCGCCGGTATTCACTTTATGCGCCTGGACGTCGAGCAAGAACCAACCGTCACCGAGGATATCGCTCGCGTCGATAATGCCCGACGACTCTTCATCCTGGGTGATGAAAGAACTGTTGTTGAGTATGGTCGGATCGAAGAATTTCGGGTTATGATGCGCCACTTCAACGAACTCACCCGTAGCAATCTGGTACAGCCAGATTTTCGAGACGCGCGAATTATTGCCAGGATCTTCGTCCATTACAATGCGCCCAAATGGATCGATGGTCACATTGTCGAGCATCCGGTGGCCCTCGCTGCCCGTCAGCAGGATCTCGATGGTTCCGCCCTTTTCGGGATTCTTCCTGATGTCATCGAAACGCAAGCGCCAGAGACGGCAGTTGGTGTTGACGTCCGCCGTGGTCACAAAGTAGGCGTCGTTTCTGTGCTTCTCGCCGTTGCGCGGATCCCATGCGCTGTCTTCGGGCCGCCGGAAGCGCGTGATTCCGGCGGCGATCGAGGCATCCTCAATCTGGCGCTGTGTGAGGTTGGAGACATCGCCTAGGTTGACCAGGCTGAATGTGCCCTTGCCGATGAAGCCGGTGGCGGTGACTCCGAGCCCGAAGAGATCGCTTTCTTCGTCGACCGGGGTGCCGTCTACGGAAACCTTCACGCCGTAAAAGTCGCCGTCGGTAAAACCGGCCTGTTCGATGGGATGACCTGATTTCGCCTTCTCACCGATGTAGACATAGACCTCGCTGGGGAAGCCAGTGGATGTGGCCGCTGTACTGAGATCGCCATCGTCGGTGAGAAGCACGACCGTCTTTTCCCTTGAGTGCGGACAGGCAACCACGTTCTCATAGGCCATTCGTCCAAGGAGCGGTAGTTGCCAAGCCTCCCCGCGTGCGGCCCCGTGACGATGCGCGCCCAGGCCCGCGCCGATGTCGGGTCCGTGACCTCTTCGCCGTCGAAAAAAATTCGCTCGCGAGTGCCGCGGCCGTTACCGAAAAGAGCGCTTTCCGCCGGCAAGTCCGCCGAACAGAGCCGCTGCCACTGTGTGCTCCCTTGCGTATATTCGTCGTGAATGGAGTCCCACAAAAAAACATGCTGAGAGCTCGGAGTTAGATCCTGCCCCTTCAATACCTTCAACGTCCTCTGGTCGATCGTCCAGCGCGATACAAAGGCGCCGTTCGAGCCGTGGGCGCGGGCAATACCTGGATTGGTGGTCGTGATTTCGTGGTTCATCAACAGAGTGAATTGTCCCCGTCCGCTGCCGAACGCGCCCAAGCCGTCCGGAATTCCCACCAGCCGGTAACCGCCGATGCCGTCACCGACCGTCAATATCGAGACAAATTTAACGCCGGGAATACTGGGAACGAGATAGGGTTCAGTCGTGGTGCTTGGGCCGATATTGGAAGCGGCTGAGGCTTTGCGCGGAAGCAACAGCGTGGGAGCGCCGAGCAACAGCGGGGCGGTTGCCAGGGCGCTTTTCAAAAAGGTTCGCCTGCCGAGCGTTTTTGAAAGCGCCCCTTCCATGAGATTGGCGTCATCACCGTCGGTCGACGACCGTTGTATTTTATTCTTCATAAATTTCCTCCCGAAAAGTTTCTGCGGACGGCTTTTTTTCGCAGAGAAAAGTTACGGAAGGGTAACGATCAGGCGAAATTCTAGTAACCGGCGAGCGAAAGTCGCAAAACCAATAGTGCCGGCTCGTTTTGTAGCGATTTCGCCGCAAACGAAAGGGAGCGGATCTTGACGAAGCCGTTATTTCGATGATACTAGAAATATGGAAATAAAGACGGCCGTATTGGCTCTTGGCGCTCTGGCGCAGGAAACGCGGCTCACCATTTTTCGATTATTGGTGGAGGCCGGACCCGAGGGACTGGCGGCTGGATGCATTGGCGAAACGCTGAAAGTCCCCGGTGCAACATTGTCGTTCCATTTGAAAGAACTTGCGCGCACCGGCTTGGTGTCCTCAAAACAAGAGAAGCAGTTTATCTACTACGCGGTGGACTTCGAGCGGATGGCGGATCTCATGACCTATCTCACACAGAATTGCTGTCAGGGAATGCCGCAGGAATGTCTCACAGTTGTGGAGACTGCTTTAGGGCGCTGCTGTCCGCCTCAATCGAAATCCAAGAAACCCAAACGCACAAGGAGGTAGTCATGAAACGCTTTCACGTGCATATTTCGGTGGACGATCTCGATGCCAATGTTCGGTTTTACTCGACCGTATTCGGCGAACCGCCCACCGTACTCAAGTCAGACTACGCGAAATGGATGCTGGAAGATCCGCGGATCAATTTCGCCATGTCGAAGCGCGGGCTAAAGTCTGGTGTAGACCATCTCGGCCTGGAAGTTGAATCGGAGACGGAGTTAGCCTCGCTGCGCCAGCAAGTGGCGGCTGCAGAGATCGCCGCGCTCGACCAGCCGAATGCAGAATGCTGCTATGCACGATCCGACAAGTACTGGACAAATGATCCGCAGGGAATCGCATGGGAAACATTTCACTCGCTCGACTCAATTCCAATTTTTGGTCATCGGTCGCGCCCTGAGTCGACTGCTTGTTACGCTGGCGCGCCAACGGTTGCTTCAGAGTCTACGAAGTCCGGCGCTTGCTGCGATTGAGGGAGACTTTTATGGCAAACGAACCGTTCAATGTCCTGTTTCTGTGCACCGGTAATTCGGCGCGCAGCATTATGGCGGAATCGATCCTTAACTCCCTCGGAAAACCTAAATTCAAAGCCTTCAGTGCGGGCAGCCATCCAACAGGTAATGTGAATCCTCTCGCGTTGGAGCTCATTGAAAAAAACCGTTT